>JBIKTK010000056.1:0-6653 GCA_044348125.1 Flavobacteriales bacterium
CTCAGCCGCGAAGCGGCGGCATCTCCAGCCGCGAAGCGGCGGCATCTCCAGCTCAGAGCGGTAGGTTGCCGTGCTTGCGGCGGGGCCGCGGGATGGCCTTGTTTTCGAGCATTTGGAATGCGTCGATGAGGCGGGAACGGGTGGTGCGCGGGTGGATGACGTCGTCGACGTAGCCGCGGGCCGCCGCGTTGTACGGGTGGGCGAAGAGGGTGGCGTACTCGGCCTCTTTGGACGCCCACTCGGCAGCGGGGTCCGGTGCTTCCGCGATTTCCTTGCGGAAGATGATCTCGGCGGCGCCCTTCGCCCCCATGACCGCGATTTCGGCGGTAGGCCAAGCGAAAACACAATCCGCCCCGATGTGGCGGCTGTTCATCACGTCGTAGGCTCCGCCGTAGGCTTTGCGGGTGATGACGGTGATCCGTGGGACGGTGGCCTCGCTGAAGGCGTAGAGGAGCTTGGCGCCGTTGGAGATGATGCCGTTCCATTCCTGGTCCGTGCCGGGCAGGAAGCCGGGGACGTCTTCGAAGACGAGGAGCGGGACGTTGAAGGCGTCGCAGGTTCGAACGAAGCGCGCCGCTTTGTTGGAGGCCTTGATGTCGAGGACGCCCGCGAGGAACGCGGGTTGGTTCGCCACGATGCCGATGCTTCTGCCGGCCAAACGGGCAAACCCACAAACGATGTTTTCAGCAAAATCCCGATGGACTTCGAGGAAACTGCCGGCATCGACCACCCCTTGGATGACGGACCGCATGTCGTAGGGTTGTTGCGCCTGGGCCGGGATGATCGTTTCCAGGGCGGGCCGGTCCTCGTCGCTGGGGGTGTAGGGGAGGTGGGGCGGACGCTCCTCGCAGTTGGCGGGCAGGTAGGAGAGGGTGGAACGGATTTGGCCTAAGACGGCGGCTTCGTTCGGGGCGGTGAAATGGGTCACGCCCGACTTGGAGGCATGGGTCCGGGCCCCGCCCAGCTCCTCGCTGGTCACCTGCTCATGGGTCACGGTCTTCACAACATTGGGCCCGGTGACGAACATGTAGCTGGTGCCCTCCGCCATGTAGATGAAGTCGGTCAACGCCGGGGAGTACACGGCCCCACCTGCGCAGGGACCGAGGATGGCACTGAGCTGCGGAATGACGCCGCTGGACTGCACGTTGCGGTGGAAAATGTCGGCATAGCCGGCCAGGGAGACGACGCCTTCCTGGATGCGCGCGCCGCCGCTGTCGTTGAGCCCGATGACCGGCGCTCCATTCTGCAAGGCCAAATCCATGACCCGACAAATCTTCTCTGCATGGGCTTCTGCCAACGAGCCCCCCAGCACCGTAAAGTCCTGGGAGAACACGTACACGAGCCGGCCCTCCACGCGCCCGTAACCGGTCACGACGCCGTCGCCAAGGTAGCGCTGCTTGTCCAGCCCGAAATGCACGGAGCGGTGCTGCACGAGCATGCCCAGCTCCACGAAGGTCCCAGGGTCGAGCAGCAGGTCGATGCGCTCCCGGGCGGTGAGCTTGCCTTTGGCGTGCTGTGCCTCCATCCGGTCCAGGCCGCCGCCGCGCAAGGCTTCGGCGCGCAGGGCATCCAATCGTTCTGCAGGGGTCAAGGGGGTGGGGGTCTCCATGGCTTCCGTTTTCCCTGCGAAACTACGGCGGAAGGGGGGCACGTGCGCCGCAGAACCGGCGTGTACTGCGTTGTTCCGAGGGGATTCGTTGGTAAATTTGCGCAGCGAATTGGATTCGCTCAGTGAACCCCATCCCATGCACCGATCCCATACCTGCGGAGCGCTCCGCCTTTCAGATGCCGGAAAGACCGTCACCCTCAGCGGCTGGGTGCAGCGTGCCCGCGATTTGGGCGGTATGACCTTTGTGGACTTGCGCGACCGGTATGGTTTGACCCAATTGGCCTTCAACATGGACACGCGCCCGGAGCTGTGTCTGCAGGCCCGCAAGTGGGGGCGGGAGTTTGTGGTGCAGGCAACCGGAACGGTGCGCGAACGGGAGTCGAAGAATGCGGGGATTCCCACGGGAGACATCGAAATCGAGGTGACGGAGGTGACCCTTCTCAATGCCAGCCGGACGCCGCCGTTCACCATCGAGGATGCCACGGACGGTGGAGACGACCTGCGCATGCAGTACCGGTACCTCGACCTGCGGCGCAAGCCGGTGCAACAGAACCTCATGCTCCGCCACCGGCTCAGCATGGAGACGCGGAAGTACATGGACAGCTTGCAGTTCATCGAGGTCGAGACGCCGGTCCTCATCAAGTCCACACCCGAGGGCGCCCGGGATTTTGTGGTGCCCAGCCGGATGAATCCGGGCCAGTTTTACGCCCTGCCCCAAAGCCCGCAAACGTTCAAACAGCTGCTGATGGTCAGTGGTTTTGATCGTTACTATCAGATTGTCAAGTGTTTCCGTGACGAGGACTTGCGGGCAGACCGCCAGCCTGAGTTCACGCAAATCGACTGTGAGATGGCATTTGTGGAGCAGGAGGACATCCTCCAGACCTTCGAGGGCCTGGTCCGACACCTGTTCCAGACGGTGCTGGATGTGCACTTGGAGCCCTTCCCGCGGATGACCTTCGACGAGGCGATGCGCCGGTATGGCAACGACAAGCCCGATGTGCGCTTCGGGATGGAGTTTGTCGACTTCACGGCGCTGGCCCAAGGCAAAGGATTTCCGGTGTTTGACGGTGCAGAGACGGTCCTGGGCATCGCCGTACCCGGAGCGGCAAGCTTCACACGCAAGGAACTGGATGAACTGACCGAATGGGTCAAGCGCCCACAGATAGGTGCCAAGGGATTGGTTTACTGCCGCTTGCCAGAAGATGGTCCGGCCAAATCCAGCGTGGACAAGTTTTATGGTGCGGAGGATTTGGCCCAGTGGGCAGCCCATGCGGGTGCTGCAACGGGCGATCTCCTGTTGCTGCTCTCGGGCGACTTGAACGCCACCCGGAAACAACTCAGCGAATTGCGCCTCCACGTGGGGGGAAAGCTGGGGTTGCGGGATCCCAAGGTGTTTCGTCCGCTGTGGGTGGTGGACTTCCCGTTGTTGGAATGGGATGAAGAAAGCGGGCGCTTCCACGCGATGCACCACCCCTTCACCTCTCCCAAGCCCGACCACATGGGGCTCATCGATTCCGATCCCGGTGCGGTCCGCGCGAACGCCTACGACATGGTCATCAACGGCGTGGAAGTGGGGGGTGGTTCCATCCGAATCCATGATCGGGAGGTTCAGTCCCGGATGTTCGATTTGCTGGGCTTCACCCCGGAACAAGCAGAAGCCCAGTTCGGATTCCTGCTCAATGCCTTCACCTTCGGCGCGCCTCCCCACGGTGGACTGGCCTTGGGCTTCGATCGGTTGTGCTCGCTCCTCGGGGGCAGTGACAGCATCCGGGACTTCATCGCCTTCCCCAAGAACAACAGCGGGCGGGATGTGATGATCGATGCACCCAGCCCCATCGATGCCACGCAATACAACGAACTGCACCTGCGCTCTACAGCTCCTTAATCTCGCGGCGAAGCCGCATATCTCTTATCTCGCGGCGAAGCCGCATATCTCTTATCTCCCATGTACCCTTCCGAACTCGTAGCCCCCATGCGCTCCGACCTGACCCAAGTGGGTTTTGAGGAGCTGACCACGCCCGCCGATGTCGATGCGGCCCTTGCCCAGCCCGGCACGTTGTTGCTGGTGCTGAACAGCGTTTGTGGCTGTGCTGCAGGATCGATGCGGCCGGCCGTGAAATTGGCCGTCCAGCACGCCACGCGTCCCAACCACTTGACCACCGCCTTCGCGGGCGTAGACCGGGAAGCCGTGGACCGCGCGCGGCAGTACATGCTCCCTTATCCCCCCAGCTCGCCGAGCATCGGGTTGTTTAAGGATGGCCGGTTGGTGCACATGGTGGAGCGCCACCACATCGAAGGCCGAACCGCCGAAATGATCGCCGCGCACCTGCAGGCGGCATTCGACGAATACTGCGCCAACTAAACGCACCGGGAGCATGGCGCGCATCCTGACCGGCATCCAAAGCACGGGGACCCCTCATTTGGGCAACCTGTTGGGGGCGATTCGGCCTGCGATTGGTCTTGCGCATGCGCCTGAAAATGAGTCGTTTCTGTTCATCGCCGACCTGCACTCGCTGACGCAAATCAAGGACGGTGGGGAACTGCGGGAGAACACGCGGTCCGTGGCCGCCGCCTGGCTGGCGATGGGTCTGGACCCCGAGCGAACGGTTTTTTACCGCCAGAGCGACATCCCGGAAGTAACGGAGCTCAGCTGGTACTTGAGTTGCTTCTATCCCTACCAGCGGCTCACGCTGGCGCACAGTTTCAAGGACAAATCCGAGCGCCTCCAGGATGTAAACGCGGGTCTGTTCACGTATCCAATGCTCATGGCTGCGGACATCTTGCTCTACGATGCGGAGTTCGTTCCGGTGGGCAAGGACCAGCTCCAGCACTTGGAAATGACGCGGGACGTGGCGGGGCGATTCAACCACCAGATGGGGGAGACGTTTGTGCTGCCACAGGAGCTCACGCAGCCGGAGACGATGTATGTGCCGGGTTTGGACGGGGGGAAGATGTCGAAGTCCAAATCGAACACCCTCAATGTTTTCGATGATCCGGCGGAGTTGAAGCGGCGGATCAACAAGGACATCGTGACGGACGCCACGCCCCTGGAGGACCCGAAGGACCCGGAGGGTTCGGTGGTTTGGCAGTTGTACGGGGTGGTGGCCGGGGCGGCTGCGGCGGCAGCGATGGCAGAGAAACTGCGGGCCGGAGGGTATGGCTGGGGCCACGCGAAGAAGGAGTTGCTGGAGTCGCTCGTGGATGGCTTCGCTGCCGAACGGGCCGAATACGCCCGCTGGATGGGGGATCCCGGGGCGCTCGAGGCGACGTTGGCAGCGGGCGCGGCCCGGGCCCGCGCGGTGGCCGGTCCCGTCCTCGCGCGGGTCCGCAGCCGCCTCGGGTACTGACCCACTCTCCCGTTTCCGAACCCCCCCAAGTCCCCGCGGGAACCCCGCCTCCCTCGATTCTCCTGCTCGATGCAGCCAAGTGTTAACTTCGGCACGGCATTTGTTTCGCCGAGATCATGAAACCATCCTGCACCTCCTCCGCCCCGATGGGGCAACCGTCCGCCCCTTCCCGATTCCACACCCCATCCCGGCCCTTCCCGAAAAGCGGAATCGCATGGATGCTGGTGCTCCTGGCACAATCCCTGGCCTGGGGTGCAGGCGACAACGAGAAAACCGTCCCGTCGAAAATCGATCAGGTCGTGGTCTTTCAGCAGGGAGCCCAGGTCCGTCGAACCGCGGATGTGAACCTGGTTCCAGGGGTTAGTACACTGGTTTTTAACGGCCTACATGCATCCGTCAACCCAAGCCAAGTGCGGGTAAGCGGAGATGGTCCCTTCGAGGTGGTGAGCATCAGCCACCGCTACCACGTGGACACCCTCTCCGGAAAGGAAAGCGAAGCCACCCGGAATCGGATGCTGAAGCAACGCCAAGAACTCAACGACCGCATCAACGTGGCGGTGGGTCGGGGCGTCCTCTTCGACCGGGAGGAACAACTGTTGCTCAACAACCAGTCCTTCCTCGTCAAAGACAGCGGTGTGGACCTGCAGCGCCTCATCGATGCCAACCGTTTTTTCAACGAGCGGTTTGCCGCCATCCACACCGGCCGTGCCGCCATTGAAAAGGAAGTACGGGGGCTGCAGGAACAGATTTTGGCCTTGGACAAAGACCTCGCAGCCCTACCGGCCCTGGTTACCCAAAGCACGCTGGAAATGCTGGTCCGCATCGATGCAAACCAAGCCGGAAAAGGGGCTTTGATGCTGTCTTATTGGATGCAAGGAGCCACTTGGTCACCGAGCTACAATGCCCGGGTGAAGGACCTCAAACAGCCCTTGCAATTGGAATACCAGGCCATGGTGTACAATTCGACGGGAGAGGATTGGAAGCAGGTGGCCTTGAGCATCAGCACCGGTGCACCCAGCAACAACCGGGCAAAGCCCATGCTGTCCCCCTACAACCTCACCTTCATGCCCCAGTCCCGACAAGCTGCCTACACCTTGGGGCTCAATTCGGCCCCTGTGGCCTTGTTCAACAGCACGGCCGAAGTGTCTGCCAGCAGTCGTTTCCGGGCGGACAGCGAGATGGGATATTCCGATGACCTCAACTTCGCGCCCGTCACGGTGGCTGCCACCCCCACCCAAACCCGCTTCGATGTTTCCGGAAGGCAGGACATCCCCGCCGATGGGCTCCAGCATTCGGTGCGCATCCTGAACCACGCGCTCCAGGTGGAATACCTGTACCAGTGCACCCCCAAGCTCGACCCCCAGGTGTACCTGACCGCTTTGCTGACCGATTGGGAGCAGCTCGACTTGCTCAGCGGACCCATGCAGATCTATTTTGAAGAGGACTACATGGGTCAGAGCGTGTTGCAACTCGACTTCAATGCCGACACCTTGGCCCTGTCGCTCGGTTCAGACCCGGGCATCCAGGTTCGGCGCAAGCGCACCCTGCGGGAAGACGACCGCAACCTGACGGGCACCAAGCACAAGTTCATCCGCACCTACGAATTTGTGGTCACCAACCGCAAGAAAAGCGAAATCCACATCCAACTGGACGACCAAATCCCCATCACCAGCAACGAAGAAATCGTCATCACCACC
>JBIKTK010000057.1:0-6642 GCA_044348125.1 Flavobacteriales bacterium
CCAAATCCGGGGTCAACCCGATGAACCAACCATCCGTGTTGTTCTGCGTGGTCCCCGTCTTGCCCGCCATCGGCGCCCGGATGCCATCGTACTCGCGGTCGGCGCGGTCCCCCCGAAGGCGCATGCCCGTGCCCTTCCGGCTTCCCGTCTCGATGCTGTAAGCCCCGTCGACCACCCCTTTCATCATTTGGAGCACCGTGTAGGCCGTCCGCTCGTCGAGACCCTGTCGAATCACCGTCTTGGGGGTATAAATCACATTCCCGAATTTGTCCTCGATGCGTGCGATGATGGTCGGGCTCACATACACGCCTCCATTGACCAACGAGGCATTGGCTACCGTCATCTCCCGCAAGGTGAGCTGCGCTGCACCCAAGGCGATGGATGGGTAGTTGGGGATCTCGTTCTCGATGCCGAGGTCATGGGCCAGTTGAATGACCCGCTCGGTTCCGTAATCCTTGATAAGCTTCGCGGTGACCGTGTTCATGGAGTTCGCCAACGCATACTCGAGCGTCACGATGTCGCCATAGGCAAAATCCGAGTTGTCCGGACACCAATCCGGGTACCCTTCCGGCATGTCCAAGCAGATCTTCTGGTTCGGAATCTCCGAGCACCGGCGCATGCCCAGCCGCAAGGCGGTGGCGTAGACGAACGGCTTGAAAACGGAGCCTACCTGCCGGCGGCTTTGGCCTACATTGTCGTACTTGAAAAAGCGGTAATCGATGCCGCCTACCCAGGCCTTGATGTGGCCCGTGGCCGGCTCCACCGACATCAACCCGGCATGGAGCACCGCCTTGTGGTATTTGATGCTGTCCATCGGTGACATGAGGGTGTCCTTGGGCCCCGCATGGGAGAAAACGCGCATCGCCACCGGGGTGTTGAACTGCGCTTCAATCTCCTTCTCCGTGGGTCGGGGCCAGGTGTGGCTGCAACCGCCCTTGTCCGCATCGCAGGTCCACGTCGGCACCCCATCCTCAGAGGTGGAGAGGATGTAAAACGCCGGGCGGCCGCATTCGGGGCACACCTTGCCCGTGCATTGCTGGTGCCGCTCGCTGCCCGCAACCGCTTCATTAAGAATGCCTTGCCGGACCGCGGGGTCAATGCCTCGGTAAAAAGGATAGTCCGATTCGGGGCGCCTCTTCAGGTCCTTCTCAAAGGCCGCTTGCAATTCGTTGGCCAAATGCGCATGCACCGCCGCCTCCGCCGCCTTTTGCAGGCGGCTGTCGATGGTCGTGAAAATCTGCAGACCATCCCGGTACAAGTCGTACGGAGTGCCATCTGCCTTGGCGATTTTGAACGTGCCATCGTCGTTCTTCTCCTGCAAGAGATCGCGCAACTCCGCCCGCAAAATCTCCCGGAAATACGGCGCCGTGCCCTCGTCATGGCTCACCGGTTGGTAATCCAATCCCAACGGCAGCGCCTTCAAGGAGTCAAAGGCCGCCTCCTCCAGTTTTCCATACCGAACCATCTGGCTCATCACCGTTTCCCGGCGGTTGAGCACCAATTCTTCGCGGCGCAGGGGGTTGAACAAAGAACTGTTCTTCAACATGCCCACCAACATGGCAGACTCTTGCACATTCAAGTCCTTCACATCCTTGTCGAAATACACATTCGCCGCCGACTTGATGCCCACCGCTTGGTTCAGGAAGTCATACCGGTTCAGGTAAAGGGCCAGAATCTCCCCCTTTGTGTAGTAGCGCTCGAGCTGGGCAGCAATGATCCACTCTTTGGGCTTCTGAAGTAGGGCGCGCTCAATGAGCGAAGTCTGGTCGTACGATTCGGTGAAAAGCAGTTTTGCCAGCTGCTGGGTCACCGTGGAGCCCCCACCCCTGCTTCCCAGGAAAAAAACCGCCCGCGCTAGGCCTATAAAGTCCACCCCGCTGTGCTCGTAAAACCGAGCGTCCTCCGTGCATACCAAGGCATCAATGAGGTGCTGGGGCAGCTCATCAAATCGGGCGTCTGAGCGGTTTTCCGCATAATAACGGCCGATGATTTTGCCGTCTGATGAAAACACCCGGGTGGCCAAATCCGTCCGCGGATTTGCCAAGGCCTCTGTGTCTGGCAAATTGCGCAACGATGCCAGCAACACCAAGCCGACAAACCCCAAGATGGGGGAAATCCCCACCCAAAAGACCCGCTTCCGCATGCGCATTTGCCGTGCCTTCAAGCTGCCCCCTCCCGGACGGGAAGCAGCGGGTTTGCGTGCTGGGGGCGGGTTGCGGGAGTCGTTCATCCAAGGGGCGGTTTGCTCCTGCAAGATTACGCCACTCCGCGCAATCCCCGTTTGATTCCCCACAAGCCAAGAATTCCCAACTCAGGCCTACCTTTGCGCTTTTTCACGGAGTTTTACCCCATGGTCGTACTGATCAAAGCCGCTCAACTCTTGCTGAGCCTGTCCATCCTCGTGTTCATGCACGAGCTTGGGCATTACCTCACCGCCCGTTGGTTCAAAACCCGCGTGGAGAAGTTTTACTTGTTCATGAACCCCTGGTTCTCCTTGTACAAGAAACAAATCGGAGAAACCGAGTGGGGCTTGGGGTGGTTGCCCTTGGGCGGGTACGTCAAAATCGCGGGGATGGTGGACGAGTCCATGGATACGGAGCAGCTCAAACAGCCGCCCCAGCCTTGGGAATTTCGCACCAAGCCCGCCTGGCAGCGGCTCATCATCATGTTGGGTGGCATCATCGTGAATTTGATCTTGGGCTTCGCCATCTACAGCATGGTGCTGTTTGTTTGGGGCGAGACCATCCTGCCGACCCGTTCCATGCCTTACGGGATTCAAGTGGACGAACGGGTGGCCGATTGGGGTTTTGAGAATGGAGACCAAATCTTGCGCATCAATGGGGAAGAAGTCACGCACTTCAACGAAATCCGCCGCGCCTTCTTCTTCAATTCTGTGGAAGAAGCCACCGTGCTTCGTGGGGGTGAAACCGTGGTGTTGACCTTTGATTCCGATTTGGGACAGCAGTTGGTGGATTCCTCGATTCGGAATCCATTCGGGGTTCGGATGCCCATGGAGGTTGCCTACGTCGTAGATGGCTCGCGTGCTGCCGAAGCCGGTCTGTCCATCGGAGACAGGTTGGTGTCCATGGATTCGGTCCCCATGCAGTTTTTCGATGAAGCGACGCAGTACATCCGGTCGCATCCCGAAACCCCCATCCACATGACGGTCCAGTCACCTGACGGAACCATCCGCACGGTGACCGCGACCCCCGATAGCTTGGGGCAACTCGGCTTTCAAAACAAAGACCACACCGAATTCGAGGAATTTGCACCCGAAACCTTGACCTACGACGCCCCCGAAGCCTTGCTGAGTGGATTTCAACTGGCAGCCCGCACCTTGCAAGAATATGTCCTGTCCCTGCGGTTCTTGTTTTCCAAATCCGGCGCCACCCAGGTGGGCAGTTTGGTGACCTTCGGCAGCGTATTCGATGCGGGATGGGATTGGGAAGTGTTTTGGCGAAACACGGCGTTCTTTTCGCTGATTTTGGCCTTCATGAATTTGTTGCCCATTCCCGCCTTGGACGGTGGCCACGTCATGTTCCTCCTCTACGAGATGGTGGCGGGGAAACCGGCGC
Organism: Flavobacteriales bacterium; assembly: GCA_044348125.1. Lineage (GTDB taxonomy): Bacteria > Bacteroidota > Bacteroidia > Flavobacteriales_D > Sanyastnellaceae > CAMCYM01. Next base: position 3,576 of record JBIKTK010000057.1, read on the forward strand.
CCGAAAAGGTGCTGGAGCGTGCGCAGTTCATCGGCATCATCTTGTTGATGGCCTTGATGCTGTTTGCCGTGGGGAACGACATTTGGCGGGTGTTCACCGGCGGATTCAACTGATTCCCGAAGGTTCTATGGCGAGGTAGGTTCCCCCGGGAACAGAGCGCACCCTGCCCTGGAGTTCCAGCACCAAGAGCTGGTGCCGCAGGGCCCACTCGTCCACCCCCAGGGCGGCGCACAAGTCAAGCGGGGTTCGGCCCGAGGAGCCGAGGAGCTCCTCCCAGAGCGGCTGCAGCGGTTCGGGAACATCCGGTGCTGGCGCCGCGGGCAGCAAGAATCCCTGCGAGGCCACCCAATCGTAGGGGTCCCGTACCTGCATGCGCGGGTTCTCCTGGAGCCATTGGTGGTTGCCCGCCCAGCGGGGAGCGTTGTCGGGCGGCATCCGCACCGCCAGGTTCCGGTTGTACTGCAAGGCACAACGCGCTGAGATCATCCCGCCGCCGTCCGCCGGACTCTGCACCAACACCACGCTGCGGCTGAGGCCCACCACGATCCGGTTGCGGTGGGCAAATCGCCAAGGACGTGCCAAGGTGCCCAAAGGAAATTCGGTCAACCAGGCACCGCGCTCCAGGCTTGCCTCCGCCCAGCGTCGGTTCGCCGATGGTGAAACCCGGTCCAACCCCTCGGCCAGGCACCAGATCACCCGTCCCCCCCCTTGCAAGGCGCCCTTCACCGCAGCGATGTCGATGCCCATCGCCCCGCCGGTCGCCAGGGTGATGCCCGATTCGGCCAACGCCCGGCCCATCCGGTAAGCCCACCGGGCAGCATCGTCTGAACACCGCCGGGTCCCCACCACTGCGACCACCGGGGCCTGCCAGGCCTGGCGCTCGCCCCGCACGTACAAAACCGGTGGCGCATCGAAGATCTCGGCCAGCGGGCGCGGGTAGTCTCCGTGTTCCCAAGTGACCACCCGGGCACCCATTTCCACATGCGCCTGGGCCATGTTGTCCGCCCATTGCAGCCACCCCTCCCGAATGGCCGGCGTCGCACTCCGGGACCAAACCTCACCCCAACTCGCCTCCTCCAGCGCCTGTCGGTACCCCACTGGCCCCCGTTGTGGCATCCGGGTCAGCGCCATCCACTCCAGGGTCCGCAACCCCCCATCCACCGCGTCGTTCATGTCCCAAAGCTGGCGCACTCGCCCGCCTCGCCCGTCCGCCCATTCACCGACGTCGGCCAGAAGTTTGTAAGTGGGATTTGACTTGCATCGAAACGGCGCAATATTGCACCCCCAGATGGCAAGCAATCAAATCCTGAAATGGTGGGCCTGTGCGGCCGCTCTCTGGATGGGGTGGGGAAGCGCCCACGCCCAGTTGGTCACGGGCAGGGTCACGGACACGCAGGGGCAGCCACTTCCCAACGCGACGCTGCTGGTGACCGGTCGGCAGGTGGGGGTCTTCTCCGATGAACAAGGGGTTTACCGGTTGGAATTGAAGGCGGATTGGGCAGGCCAAACCCTCTCCCTCCAATGCAGTTACATCGGGTTCCAAACCGCTACCTACAGCTGGAAGGTGCCGCAGACCCTCCCGCCCAGAACCCAAATCGACTTCGAACTCAGTCCCTACGAGAACCTCGATCCGGTGGTGGTAAGCGCGGGGCGATTTGCCCAGCGAAGTGCCGAGGTGACGGTCTCCATGGAGGTGTTGCCGCCTCGGTTGGTGGAGCAACGGGGGACCACCTCCCTGGAAAATGCCTTGGAGCAGACCCCGGGCGTGAGCTTCGTCGATGGGGAGCCTCAGATCCGCAGCGGCAGTGGGTTCAGTTATGGCGCCGGTTCCCGGGTCATGATCCTGGTAGACGAGTTGCCCATCCTCAGCGGCGATGCGGGCAGGCCCAGCTGGGGCTTCCTCCCCTTGGAAAACCTGGAGCAGGTAGAAGTCATCAAAGGGGCTTCCTCCGTTCTGTACGGTAGCTCGGCGTTGAGTGGTGTCATCCACGTGCGGACCCGGTTTCCCGATGCCAGGCCCCTGACCCGGATCACCGTTCAACACGGAGCCTACAGTCCCCCGCGCAGCGCCCAGGCCCGCACCTGGACGACCGTGCCCCAGTTGGCGAATGTGCGCTTCCTCCACAGCCAGCGCCTCGGTACCTGGGATGTGGTCCTTGGGGGCAACCTGCTCGGAGATGACGGCCACCTGGCCCCTGCGGACTCCACCCAGGACCGGCCTTTCAACCCCTTCACGGTGGACCGCTTTGCTGCGACCAGCCAAGCTCGGCTGAATGCCGCCCTGCGGAAAAGGGAGAGCCGGGTGGCGGGTTTGGTCTACGGCGTTGGCGGAAACTGGCAGTTCGGCGAGTCGCTGAACACGCTCATCTGGGACCGGGCACCTGACCGCATTTATGGCAGTTACGAAGGGGCTTCCACCCGCACGGAGCAGCTCATCGGTACGGTCGACCCCTACGTCCAGTATCTCTCCCCCGGCGACTTCAAGCACAGCCTGCGCGGCCGCTGGCAACACCTGGTCAATGCGAACAACAACAGCCAGAGCAATGCCTCGAACGTGTACCATGCGGAGTACCAGCTGGCCTTCGAGGGGGAGCGCTGGGGGCTCAAAGGGCTTCGGGTGACGGGAGGTGGGCTGGGACAATGGGCCATGAGCAATGCCGAACTCTACAGCGGCGGTTCGAGTGACGGAAACAACCGGGCGATGACGTTGGGCGCCTATGCCCAATTGGATCAGAGTTGGAAGCGCACGAAACTCAGTGGTGGCGTGCGTTATGAAGTCTTCCAGGTGAACCAGGTCCGCGCCAGCAAGCCGGTGTTCCGGGCCGGAGTCAACCAGGCCATCGGTCAGGCGGGGTACCTGCGCGCGAGCTACGGCCAAGGGTTCCGGTTCCCGACCATCGCGGAGCGTTACATTCGGACCGGCCTGGGCTCCTTGCAGATCTACCCCAATGAGAACCTGCTGCCTGAGTTTGCCCAGGCTTGGGAGGTGGGATTCAAGCAGGGACTGCGGTTGGGTGGTTTCCAAGGATTCGTGGATGCCGCCGTATTCCGACAGGACTTCGATCAG
>JBIKTK010000058.1:0-6508 GCA_044348125.1 Flavobacteriales bacterium
GTGCTACAGCTTCGCCGTTTACCCGCTCCAAGGCGAGGAGCCGCTGGACTTCTCGGTGGTGTTGGAGGATGGCTCGGTCTGGGTGGCGGGGAACACGGCGGACTGGGACACCAACGCCCCCACCCCGCTCGAGCTTGAGGCGGTGGGAGGATGCACGGCAACGCTGGCCTGCAACTTCGACCCGGCGGCGAACTGCGACAACGGAACGTGCGAGTATTCTTCGTGCGTAGGGTGTATGGACCCCGCTGCCGCGAACTTCGACCCGGAGGCAATCTACGACAACGGGACTTGCTGCTTCGGGGACGTCGGGACGGTGACAGCGACCGGGCCGGGAAGCTGGTCCTTGTGGGGCGACACGGGCGGGGGTTCCTATGGGACCTTGCCGGGCAATGGGGTGGTGTGTTTGGCCTCCGGATGCCTGGTGTTCTCCTGCAGCGCCGGGGACTGGAGCATGCCTCCGATGCCCGAGCCGGTGACTTTTACCCTGACCGGCCCCGATGGCACGGTCCTTACCGAGCTGACCACCGCGGCCTGGAGCCACGCGACGTCTTATTTCACTTACGGCGATGCCGTGGCGGGATGTCTCGACGCCAGTGCCTGCAACTACGACAGTGCGGCCACGTGCTGGGATCCGTCGTTGTGCGACTACGGTTGCTACGGCTGCACGGACCCGACGGCCTCCAACTTCGATGCGGAGGCGACCATCGACAACGGGGCGTGCTGCAACGGCCCCTGGTACACGATTGAGGCCACCCAACCGATTGAGTGGTGGTGGTACAGCAACGACGGGCTCAACGCGCAGGGAGGTTTCGGGGTGGATGGATTTTGCTGGGAGGGTGGGTGTTTCCAGCTGCATGCCTGGAGTTTGAACTTGGAGCCGTTTGAGCTGGTCATCACCGGGCCGGACGGTGAGGTTTTCTTCAGCACCGAGGGCAATGTGAACCCGTACTTCTCGCAGTTGTTCACGGAGGACGCGCTGGTGGGTTGTGGGGATGTCGGGGCGTGCAACTACAATCCAGCGGTGGAATGCCCGGATTACGCGCTGTGCGACTACGGTTGTTACGGATGCACCGACGCGGCTGCGGCCAACTTCGATGCGGAGGCCACGTTGGACGATGGGTCTTGCTGTGACGCGTCGTCATGGTACACCGTGGAGGCTTCGGGGGACTTGGTCTTTGTGGTCTTCGGCGCTGCCGACGGGGGCTGGGGCTGGGGCGGAGGCTGGGGTGGAGGAGCGTGGGGGAACTTCCCGCACGATGTGGGATTCTGCTGGGCAGGGGGGCCGTCGTGTTTCCAGGTGCAGGCTTTCACGTACCAGCCGGAGCCGGTCGACTTCGTGATCTACGGGCCGGATGGGGTTCCGGTGTTGTCTGGGGTGGCGACGAATTTTGTGTACGAGCCGTTCCTCGTGGCGCCGGAAGGCGAAGTGGCGGGCTGCACGGACCCGGAAGCGTGCAACTACGACCCGGCCGCCACGTGCGATGTGGGCAACTGCCTGCTTTACTGCGGGGGGTGCCTGGATCCAGCGGCTTCGAACTTCCAACCCGATGCCGACTTCAACGATGGGACGTGTGTCTATGGCACCGAATTGCCCAACATGGGCATGGTTTTGGTGCCGGATGGCGATCAGTTTTGGGTGGCTGCGAGTTGGACGGGTTTGGCCTCGGTCATGGCCGTGGTGCCCAGCGACGGCGACGCGGTTTGGATGGCGCAAGGCGATGGAAATCAGCTGAATGGCCCTTATCCCTGTGGTGAGAATGTGTCGTTTCAGGTACACGATGTGAACGCGGGCATGGCGCTCGCGATGTCGAGCCCGGTGTTTACGCTGGCGTGTGCGGTGGGGGTGTCGGAGGCCGGGCCGGGCGATGGCGCCGGGTCGGGGGCGGGGGCCGGTTGGCAGGTGTTCCCCAACCCGGCGTCAGAAGAGGCGACGTTGGCGGGGATGGCGGCGGGCACGGCCTGGCGGGTTTGGGATGCTGCAGGGCGCGAGGTGGCGGCGGGTGTCCACGCGGGCGGGCTGCTCACGTTGAACGTGGGGGGCTGGTCGCCGGGGTTGTACGTGGTGCAGGGGGCCGTGGCCGGCGCGACCGGCGGGGCCGGGGCGGCCGGAGTCCGGTTCCAGGTGCGCTGAGGGAGGACGGGTCAGGGAGCCAGGGTCCACCGGGCGTGGCGGATGCCGGAGGGGGTGATGTAGGTCAGCAGGTAGACCCCGGGCGGCGTGCCGAGGGGCAGGGCGAACGGCTGGGGCCCGGGCTGGCCGGTGACCGGAACCGAGAGCAGGCAGGAGCCGGCGGGGTCGAAGACCCGCAGGGTTCCGGGTTCCGGGCACGTCCAGGACCATCCTGCCGATGTTCCGGGGTTGGGGAACGGCGCCCAGCCGGGAACCCGCCCAGCCTCTGCATCCCCGGCGATTGTCCCCAACGTCCCGCAGCTTTCGCCGTACAGATCCAGCGAACCCACCCATCCCACCCCGTCGGCCCCCGTCTCAAACGAAACCTCGTGGTGAAAAAGCACCGGCACCGACGCGTCCTGCAGCCGCAACCACCCTTGAACCCCTTCCTCTTCGGCAGTCAATTCCAATTCGAGGCAAGTCCCTTGGTCCAGGCACTGCACCTCCCCATAGGCCATGTACCCGGCCGACAACTCCGTGGGCAGAACCTCCGTCCACAACACCTCACCGGAGTCCCCGTCCCGCCAGGTCAGCGTGATCACATGGTCTCCATCCGTCTGGACCCAAGCCTGTGTCGGAAGACAATCCCCCGCCCCACCCTCCGTCCAGCCGAAGGTCCGAGGCGTCAGCGTGAAAGGAAACACGCAGGCCTCCGTGGCCTCGAAATCCGTGTACAACGTCAGCACCACCGGCACATCTGCCGCGTCCAGCCAAGGCGCCGCCAAGGGAATGTCGTGGATGGAAGTTTCGCCGATGCCGAAGTACACCGTCTGTTCTTGCCCGAGCACCGCCCCATTCGCATCCGCCAACTTCCAACTCGGATATCCCCACATGCCCCAAGTGGGATTCGAAACCAACAGCCGCGCCTGCGAAGCGTTCCAGGGATTCACCCACAACCCTTCCAGCACCAATTCCCCGCAATCTGCCGGCTGCGCCAAGGCCGTTCCCATCCACGGGATCATTGCCATGCCCATGCCCCAGCCCAGCGCCAGTAGTTTTCTCAACATCGGTTTCATTTTGACAGGCCAAATTATCAATTTGCGCCATGCAAACACAACCCGGATTCCGCGTCGCGGTCATCGGCGCCACGGGCCTCGTCGGGGCCACCATGCGCGAAGTGCTCCTCGAGCGCAATTTCCCCATCTCCGAGTTCCTCCCGGTAGCCAGCGCGCGCAACGTGGGGCGGAGCCTCTCCTTCGGGGACCGGGAGTGGACCGTGCGCTCGCTGGAAGACGCCTGCGCAGCGGCTCCCGATTTCGCCCTGTTCAGCGCGGGCGGCGCCGTCAGCACAGAGTGGGCACCTCGGTTCGCCGCCGCCGGCACCGTGGTCATCGACAACAGCAGCGCCTGGCGACTGGACCCCGCCGTCCCCCTCATCGTCCCGGAAGTCAACGGCAGCGTGCTGCGCCCCGACCACCGGCTCATCGCCAACCCCAACTGCACCACCGCCCAACTCGTCGTCGCCCTCGCCCCCCTGCACGCTGCCTTCGGCGTCGTGCGCGGCGTCGTCAGCACCTACCAAAGCGTGACCGGCACCGGCGCCGCCGCCATCGCCCAGCTCGAAGCAGAAAGACAAGGACTCCCTCCCCACCCCGCCGTCTACCCCCACCCCATCGACCGCAACTGCATTCCCCACTGCGACAGCTTCCTCGACAGCGGGTACACGAAAGAGGAGATGAAGGTTTGGCATGAGACAAAAAAAATCCTCGGAGATCCCGACGTGGCCATCACCTGCACGGCGGTGCGCGTCCCGGTCCTCGGCGGGCACAGCGAGTCCGTCTACCTGGAACTGGCGCGCGATTTCACCCCGGATGCCGTGCGCCAACTCCTCGAGCAAGCCCCCGGCCTGACCGTCGTGGACGACCCCCAGCAGGCCCGCTACCCCATGCCCCGCGATGCGGCGGGCAAGGACACCGTTTTTGTAGGCCGAATCCGCCCCGACCTCTCCCACCCCCGCGGCCTGCACCTGTGGATCGTCGCCGACAACCTGCGCAAAGGTGCCGCCACCAACGCAGTCCAAATCGCGGAACACATGGCCGCCCTCCGCTCCTGACCGCCCCGCCCCCCGTTCTTACTTCCCGCCCCGAAACACCCGGCCCAGCCCCTTCCCGATCCGCTGAACCGCGTCGATGCCCTTGGTGAGCGGCTCCGACGAGAAGTCCTCGTACCGCTCGCCACCGAGCGCCCGATCGAAGGACTGGGGATAAATGACCAAGCGGTCATTCTCCGCAAAATACTTCTCCATCTTCTCCGGGATTCCTTCCAGTACCGGTGCATACGACGGCGAATCCTTGCGCGCAGAAACCAGCACCAACAGATCATCCGGGTGCACTTCCCGGGACAGCACCAAGAAATCCTCCCACGCCTCGAATTCACGGAACGTACCCAACCCGGGCAACTTCGCCCGCTGGGCAAACCGTTCGATCGCCGCCCACGTCTTGGCGGTGCAGCGGAACGCCACAGGAATGCTCAGTTCATGGGACAAACGGCTGATCTTTTTCAACCACAGCCCAAAGCCGTTTTCACGTTCGGCCAGTTCCGGCACCACCACGAAGAGCCGTTTGTGGGCCACCAGCGGTTTGGAAAACTGGCACACCAGCGTGGTCTTGTCCGAATGCGTCAGCAGATACCCCAACTTCTCCCCCATCAGTTTGTCGATGAACCCCACGCGCGACGGCCAACCCAAGACCACAAAATCGGCCATCAACTCCCGCGAAATGCGACAGATTCCGCTCGCTGGATTGTGGTCGATGGTCGCCACGATGTTCACCTGGGTCTCCGTCGCCGACGCCTGCCGAACCGTGTCTTCGAGCTTCGCACGGGCCCGCAAAATATTTGCCTCGGCGTCCTCATCGTTCGACACGACCGTCAGCAGCGAGATGGGCTGAACGGACCGCGGCTCCTTCAACAGCACCGCAAAATCGAGGAGCGGCGGGATGTTGGCCAAATTCGATATCGGCAATAGAATGTGTTCACTCTTCGCATGCTGTCGGGTCACCTCCCCTTCCGTCTCCGGGTCCCCCGCCGCCAAGATGGCACGTGCCGCCCGCTCCGTGGCGAAGGAGGCCGCCACGCAGGTCACCAGGATCAACAAAATGGTGCCGTTGAGGATGTTGTCATCCAAGATGCCCGCCCGGTATCCCACCAAGATGACTGCGAGCGTGGCAGCCGCGTGGGCCGAACTCAGCCCGAAGATCAATTGCCGCTGCCCCCCCGTAAATCCGAAGCTCCACTGGGTAAACAGCGCCGCCAACCACTTGCCCATGAGGGCCACCGTGGTGAGGGCTGCCGCCACAATCAAGGCCTGCGGCCCTTGAAACAACACCCCCACATCCACCAACATCCCCACGCTGATCAGGAAGAACGGAATGAACAGCGCATTGCCCATGAACTCGATGCGGTTCATCAAGGCAGAGCTGTGGGGCACCAGCCGATTCAATGCCAAACCCGCCACAAAAGCGCCAATGATCGGCTCCACCCCCGCCACCTCGGCCAAGAAGGCCGCAAAAAACACCACGGACAACACGAAGATGTAATGAGAGTGTTTCTCGCTCTCCAGCACCCGAAAAAACCACTTGGCAATCCGGGGAATCACCAAAAACATAATCGCTGAAAAAATGGCGAGCGACACCCCCAACCGTACCCAAAACTCAGCGTTCAATGTGCCCGCTTCGTTCCCCATGATGACCGCCAGAATGATCAGAACCGCCGTGTCCGTCAAAATGGTCCCCCCCACCGCCACGGCCACGGCCTGGTTCTTCGTCACCCCCAACTTACTCACAATCGGATAGGCCACCAGCGTGTGCGTTGCAAACATGCTCGCGGTCAAGAACGATGCATTCAAGCCATACCCCAGCAAATAGTAGCATACCGGAAACCCCACTCCGATGGGCACCGCAAACGTGAACAGCCCGAAGAGCAAACTCTTGTTCCTGTGGGCTTTGAATTCATTCAAGTCCAACTCCAGCCCCGCGATGAACATGATGTACAGCAACCCGATGGTCGAAAACAAGTCGATGGCGTTGTCCTTCTCCAAAATGCCCAGCCCGTGCGGCCCAATGGCCACGCCCGACAAAATCAACCCGATGATGCCCGGGATCTTGATGCGCCGCAACAAGACAGGGCTCAGCAAGATGATGAGGAGAATCAGGGAAAAAACCAGCACCGGGTTTTGCAGCGGAAGCGCAAACTCGTGCACCAAGTGTTCGAAAAAATCTGCCATAACTTGCCCGAAAGTTACATTCCCAACCTCCCCCCCACCATGTTCTCACCCAACGTCGGAAACAAGGACAAATTCATCCGAACCACCCTCGCCCTCATCCTCGCCCTGCTCGCCTA
>JBIKTK010000059.1:0-6461 GCA_044348125.1 Flavobacteriales bacterium
GCGGTTTCAGTCGGGGTTGACGCATATCTTGGTGGCGACAACGGTGATCGAGGTGGGGGTGAACGTGCCCAATGCTTCGGTGATGGTGGTAGAGAGTGCGGAGCGCTTCGGGCTGGCCCAATTGCACCAACTTCGAGGGCGGGTGGGAAGGGGGGCTGAGCAGAGTTTCTGCATCCTCATGACCCGGGAGGATTTGAGTCGGGATGCCCGATTGCGCATGGAGACGATGTGCCGCACAACGGACGGGTTCGAGATCGCGGAGGTGGACATGGAGTTGCGGGGCCCCGGGGATTTGATGGGCACACAGCAATCGGGTGTGCCGGATTTGAAGATGGCGGATTTGATGCGTGACCGGGATTTGCTCATGGGGGCACGGCAGGTGGTGATGGATTTGTTCGATCGGGATCCCGATTGGTTGCTGCCGGAGCACGCGGTTTTGCAAGAAGCGTTTCAAAGGGTGCGCACCCGTCGGTCGGATTGGAGCAGGATTTCTTGAACTTCGCCACATGAAATCGGGATTTCTGGGATGGTTGTTGGCTGGTTTGGTGGCTGCTTCCCTCGCGGCATGGGCGTTGGGCCGTTTGCAAACGCGGGTGCCCGTAGCCGATGCAACCGATTGGATGGGGGATGGATTCACGGTTTGGGAGCAATGGGATGGAAGGGCGGCCCGGTGGATTCCTTATCCGTGGTTGGAGGCCCGGTCGGGTTCGTTGGCTTGGGAGGGGGAGTGGCTGGCCTTGGGCGCGGTGGAGGATGCAGGGGGATTGGGCATCGCACAGGCTTGGCGTGCGGCCGATGCGCAGGGAAAGGTTGGCGTCCGGCAGGTGGAGGCTTGGAATTCGGTCGCTGTGACTCGGTTTCGGGGGGATTCAGCCGGTGTGGAACTCTGGCACATCTTCCCGCCGGAGGGGGTGGATTGGGACCAAGTTGCGGAGTGGGTCTTGGCCCCGGGTTGGGAAGCCCGTGTTTCCCGGGGTGGCATCCTGTTGGGTACTGCCGCAGCTTGGGCCCGGTTCTCGGATGTTCCGGGCGACATGGCAGCAGCCTGGCATGGTCGGCGGCATGGCTACCACCGGTTGCAACGCACCGATGCAGCGGGCGACGTGTTTTGGGCCAGTTTCTTTGCCCCGATGGAGGAATCGGGTCGATGGGGGGCCTGGACGGGGACCGAATGGCGGGGTGGAACGGAAGCGGATGCTGCACCCGGGGCGGCCGTATTGCCAACGGAATGGGCTTTTTTGACCGGGGTGGACCGCCAAGATTGGTCATCCATCCGCATCCGTCGGGAGGATCTCCGCGGTCCGGAACCCGACTCCTTGTTGGTGGGGCGATGGAACGGGACGGTGGCTACGCTGCGTGCCCAAGCGGGTGGAACCATCCATTGCTGGGGTTGGAGCGATACGGTGGGTCTGGCAGATGCCTATGCGGGCTGGGGGCTCCGGCCCGACAGCCTGGGGGCACGCTATGCGGTTCAGCGGGATGGATTGGTCCGCTGGGACGGCACGGAGGAAGAGGTACAACGGAATCGCTCACGCTGGGAAGCATGGCGGGCCCTGGATTTTGGTGCGAACGTGGATGCGGGATTTGAGCAGAAGGACGGTTGGTGGTGGGATGGGGAGCGAACGTGGGGAGGAAGTTTGCGCCCCGGGGGACGCATGGCGTGGACCACAGCCACCTCCGACGGTGGCGGGCGTGGTGGCCAAACCGTGGCCGCGGTCCTACCGCCGGTGCTGGAATCCGCGCCGGACTCCACGGGCCTTGAGGTGGGTGCTGCAGCATCTCGGGAAAACCGGACCATGGGCACGGTGCGCAACCACCGGACCGGTGGAAGCATGACCTGCCGCTGGGAGTCCGGGAAGATCCGGGCGACGGAAGGTGGTGTGGAGGTTTGGAATGTGGAAGCTCCAGAAGCGGCTCCCCCATTCCACAGGGTGTTTGAAGTGGATCTCTACCGGAATGGGAAGTACCAAACCGCTTACGCCCAACCCAGCTCAGGGCTTCACCTTGTGGATGTTTTGGGCAGGGAAGCCACCGGTTTTCCCCTGCGCTCGGGAAACTCCCGCGTTACGGCCTGGTGGGTGGCGGATTATGACCGTGACCAGCAATTTCGGTTCCTGGTGGCATTTGAGGACGGCTCGCTCAAGAACTGGCGGGACGAGGGTCAGCCCACACCTGGCTGGAACTTCCAGCCTTCTTCCCACGGTGCCATCACCTACCTGGAGCCCATTCGGTTGGGCAGCAAGGACTACCTGTTCGCGGGACACCGCGATGGTTTCGTGCGCTTGTTGAGCCGATCGGGGGAAGACCGTGCGACCACGGCGGTTCGGGTCCCTTCGGGGCAAGTGCCCGCTTTCCGGCTGGGGGCGACCATCGAAGCTTCTACCGTGCTCTACTTCGACGCGGAAGGGGTTTTGCAGGAGCGTACGTTTGGAGACAACCGGGCGGTAGGATTGTCCGGCAAGGCGAAGGGAGACAGCGTCCGGCTGGAAGACACCGATGGCGATGGAAAGCCGGAAGTGGTCGTGATGAAGGGTGGCAAGCGCCAGGTGTTCAACGCCCGGAACGAACCCGTGGGCTGAACCCCTTCAGCCCAGCACGCTGCGGCTGATGACGATGCGTTGCACCTCGCTGGTGCCCTCGTAAATCTGGGTGATTTTCGCGTCTCGCATCAAGCGCTCCACGTGGTACTCCTTTACATACCCGTAGCCACCATGGATTTGAACGGCTTCCACCGTGGTGCGCATGGCGACCTCAGATGCATAGAGTTTTGCCATGCTGGAGGCCAAATCATAATCTTCCCCCTGGTCCTTGAGCCAAGCCGCTTTGATGACCAAATGACGTGCCGCCTCAATTTGGGTCGCCATGTCGGCCAGTTTGAAAGCGATGGCTTGGTGTTTGGAAATCTCCTGACCAAAGGCTTTCCGTTGTTTGGAGTAGGCCAGGGCCAATTCGTAAGCACCCGAGGCGATGCCCAAAGCCTGAGCTGCGATGCCGATGCGGCCCCCAGCCAGGGTCTTCATGGCGAACTTGAAGCCGAAGCCGTCCGCTCCGATGCGGTTTTCCTTCGGAACCTTGACATCCTGGAACATGAGGGTGTGCGTGTCACTGCCCCGGATGCCCAACTTGTCCTCCTTTGCCCCCACAATGAACCCCGGCATTCCCTGTTCGATGATGAGGGCATTGATGCCCCGGTGGCCCAGTGCGGCATCCGTTTGGGCGATCACGAGGTACACCGAAGCGGAGCTGCCGTTGGTGATCCAGTTCTTGGTTCCATTGAGCAGGTAGTGGTCGCCCATGTCCACGGCGGTGGTCCGCTGGGAAGTGGCGTCTGAACCCGCTTCAGGCTCCGAGAGACAGAAGGCTCCGATGAGGGCGCCGGAAGCCAGCGGAACCAGGTATTTCTGCTTTTGTTCCTCGGTTCCGAAAGAGGCCAATCCATAACAAACCAAGGAGTTGTTTACGCTCATGCACACGCTGGCCGAGGCGTCGATCTTGGAGATTTCCTCCATGGCCAGCGCGTAACAAACGGTGTCCATTCCCGACCCACCGTAAGCGGGCTCGACCATCATGCCCATGAAGCCCAATTCTCCCAATTGCCGAATCTCCTCAGCAGGGAAACGTTGTTCTCGGTCCCGTTCGATGACCCCGGGCAGCAGGACGTTTTGGGCGAAGTCTCGGGCGGCGTCACGCACCGCCAATTGTTCTTCCGTGAAATCGAAATTCATTGTTCGTTCTGTCGGATGTTTGTCAACGGAGCCTGGTGGCTCCGGCTCTGAAATGGAACGCGAAGATACACAGATGGAGGCTGAAGCGACCCGCAGGGGTCCAAAGAGGGTCTCGGTTTACCGGGTCTTGGGCATGATGAGCGGGACCTCGCTGGACGGGTTGGACGCAGCCGTCTCCGAGTTTCGATTCGAACCAGGGGGGGCTGAGGGCGAGGGGGGTCGGTGGAGTGGGGAGATGCTGCAGTTCGAGGGCTGGGCGTTTCCCGGGGAGTGGCGGGATCGTTTGGCCCATCTGCCGCATGCGACGGCCTTGGAATGGCATCGGACGGCAGCGGAATGGGGTGCATGGTGTGGGCAGCAGGCCCGGGAGCGGCTGGATCTGACGGGTGTGCAACTGGCTGGTTTTCATGGCCAAACCGTCTTCCACCAACCGGATCAAGGGTTCACAGGGCAGTTGGCTTCGGGCGCCCATGTCCATGCGGCGCTGGGGGGCATCCCGGTGGTCTGTGATTTCCGCTCTTTGGATGTGGCCCTGGGGGGGCAGGGAGCGCCCTTGGTGCCCCTGGTCGATGCGCTGCTGTTTTCGGATGTTCCCGCCTGTCTCAACCTGGGGGGATTCTCGAACATCAGCTTCCCGGATGCCACGGGGCAGCGCATCGCTTGGGATGTGGGGCCCTGCAATCTCCTGCTGAACGCCTTGGCGGGTCGGTTGGGGGCGGATTGTGATCGGGACGGGCAGTGGGCGGCTGAGGGCACGGTCGATGCGGCGTTGTGGCGGGATTTGATGGGGTTGCCGTACCATGGAGCGGTGGGGCCTCGGAGTTTGGGTCGGGAATGGCTGGAGTCGCAAGTCCTGCCGAGGTTTGCGGGTCGAGCGGGGGAACGCGGTGTGCGGGACGCCCTGGCCACGGCGGCGCATTACGTGGCCTCCACGGTGCGGGCCGCGGCGTCCGGAAGGACCACCTGGATCACGGGGGGCGGCGCCCACAACCGGCACCTCATGGCCCTGCTGGCCGCCCCACCCGGCCCGCACCTCACCGGTCCCCCCGTGCCGATTGCGCCCGCGGCACAGCGCTGGATCGATGGCAAAGAGGCCCACGCCTTCGGCTTTCTGGCCCTGCGCCGCGCCCTGGGCCTCGAGACCGCCTGGCCCGCTGTGACCGGGGCCCGCGTCCCCTCCTGCGGCGGCGCGCTCTGGGGCCACTTCGTGCCCTGAACTCCTCCCGCGCTTGCTATCTTCGCGCCGCGCCGCTTCCCAGGCGGCCCTGCGAACGATGAAAGACCTGCTCAAATTGTATGAAGCGCGCCAGCCCGAGGTGGTTTTCGAATGGCATGACCCGGAAACGGAAGCTGTGGGATGGGTGGTCATCCACTCTTTGCGGGGCGGCGCCGCAGGCGGTGGCACCCGCATGCACGCTGGACTGGACAAGCGGGAGGTGGAGAGTTTGGCCAAGACCATGGAAATCAAATTCACGGTCAGTGGACCCCAAATCGGGGGGGCGAAAAGCGGCATCCGATTCGATCCGGCCGATCCGCGCAAGCGCGGCGTCCTCGAACGCTGGTACCGGGCTGTGACCCCGCTCCTCAAGCACTATTACGGGACGGGCGGCGACATGAACGTCGACGAAATCCACGAGGTGATTCCGCTGACCGAGCGCACCGGGGTTTGGCACCCGCAGGAGGGCGTGTTCACAGGCCACTTCAAGCCCGATGAAACGCAGAAAGTTCGGCGCATCGGCAACCTCCGGCAGGGAGTATCTCAGCCGGTGGAGGACCTGGCCTTGTCGCCCGACGTGACCCGCAAGTACCGGGTGGCGGATCTGATCACGGGCTACGGTGTGGCGGAATCCGTCCGGCACTACTTTCAAATCTACGGGGGCGAGCTGGCGGGCAAGCGGGTCATCGTGCAAGGTTGGGGCAACGTCGGCGCCGCCGCCGCTTACTACCTCGCCGAAGCAGGCGCCGTGGTGGTGGGCATCATCGATCGGGCCGGGGGCATCCTGGCGCCAGAGGGCCTGGGGCCCGAGGAAGTGACCGAGCTGTTCCTGGCGAAGACGGGCAACGCCCTGGTGGCTCCGCAGTTGCGCCCTTTTTCGGAGGTGAATGGCCAAATCTGGGACACCCCAGCCGACATCTTCCTCCCCTGTGCCGCCTCCCGGCTCGTGACCGAGGACCAGCTGGACCGCATGTTGGCCGCCGGGGTTTCCCTGATTTCGAGCGGGGCGAACGTCCCCTTCGCGGACGAAGCCATCTTCTATGGCCCCATCGCTGAAAAGGCGGACCGCCACATGGCGGTCATTCCGGACTTCATCGCGAACTGCGGCATGGCCCGGGTCTTTGCCTACCTCATGGGCGATGCCGACGTGGACTTGAGCGACGCAGCCATCTTCCAGGACACCAGCGCGACCATCCGCCGGGCCCTGGAGGCGACCCACGCGCGGAATCCGGACCGCACTGAATTGACGGCGACTGCCTTCGCCATCGCCCTCGAGCAGTTGGTCTGAGAGAGAAAAAGACCCGACGGGCGATGGAAAATTGCTCCGGGCGTTCGAACTTTCGGGCCGCTACCGGTCCCGGATCCGCCGCCTGCAGGCATCCGAGGTTTCCCGGTCGCTGAACGACCATGGAGTGGATTGTATTGGGGGTGTTTGTACTGGGGTATTTGGCCATCGCGATGGAACATTCCATCCGCATCGACAAAGCGGCGAGCGCCTTGCTCACAGGAACCTTGACATG
>JBIKTK010000060.1:0-6429 GCA_044348125.1 Flavobacteriales bacterium
GCGGTTGGATGCGGGAAACGGGATTCAACATCACGGCAGCTTCGGAGGTGATGGCCATCCTTTGTTTGGCCTCCAGTTGGGAAGACATGTCTGAACGCTTTGACCGCATTTATGTAGGTGATGGCGCTGGAAGACAAGCGTTTTTCGCAAAAGACCTGCGCGCATCATCGGCCATGACAATCCTGATGAAGGATGCCTTGCTGCCCAATCTCGTTCAGACCATCGAAGGTACCCCGGCCTTTGTTCATGGGGGGCCTTTCGCGAACATCGCCCAGGGTACCAATTCTTTGTTGGCTACCCGGATGGCCATGGGGCATGCCGATTTCGTCGTGACGGAAGCTGGATTTGGTGCAGATTTGGGGGCCGAGAAGTTTGTGAATATCAAGTCCCGCATGGGGGGCCTGCGTCCACGGGTGGCGGTTGTGGTGGCGACCGTGAAAGCGTTAAAGTACCACGGAAAGGGTTCCTATGAGCCAACCCCCGACCCGGCGGCTGTTCAGGCAGGCATGTGCAACCTGGAAAAACACATCGAGAACCTCCAAGGGTTCGGGTTGAATGTTGTCGTCGCCATCAATGCCTTCCACACCGACACCCCGGAAGAACACGATGTCATCCAGGCGGGGTGCGCAAAGTGGGGTGTGGAGGCCATCCGGAGCGATGGTTGGGCGCAAGGCGGGGCTGGATGTGCCGGTTTGGCCCAAGCTGTGGTTCGCGCAACCGATCGCTCTCCCAACGAATCTCCATTGCAGTTCACGTATCCCCTGGATGCCTCGCTAGAGGAAAAGATTCACCGGGTGGCCACCCAGATTTATGGAGCGAAATCCGTGAATTACACGGCTGAAGCCAAGCGCCAAATGGATCGCTACGAAACATTGGGATGGGGAAAGTTGCCCATTTGCATGGCAAAAACCCAGAAGAGTTTCTCAGACGATGAGCGGCGGTGGGGCCGTCCCGAGGGATTTGAGGTCACGGTCCGGGAATTTGAAATTGCAGCAGGCGCGGGGTTTGTGGTGCCCATTTTGGGGAACCTGTTGCGCATGCCCGGCTTGCCCGATGTTCCAGCCGCGGAGGCCATGTCGGTGGATGCTTCAGGCCAAATCCATGGCCTAAGCTAACCCCTGAATTCACCTGACCAAGGTCAAGCTTCCCGTGAGGGATTCGAGTCCAGGAATGTCCAGAACATAGTAGTACGTTCCATCTGGAACACCCTCCGCGCGCCAGCCATTTTGGTAATTCGTGGCTTCAAATACCCGATTGCCCCAGCGGTCAAAAACTTGCAAGTGATTTCCCGGAAATTGTTGGATGTATCGAAATTCGAGTGTCTCATTCATCCCATCCCCATTCGGAGAAAAGACGTTGACCCATTCGACCGCGCAGGCTTGGATTTCAAGGAACGTGGTGGATGTATCACCGCACAATCCAGGCAAGGTGTAGGTCACTTCCAGGGTGCCCAAGCCGGCTGCCATCAAATTGATTTGTCCCATTCCATCGATACAACCGATGCAGTTGGGACCTACGGCAGACCAAATCCCCCCCCCATCGCAGGTACTGCGGTCCAAACCTCAGAAACCAGGCACGCCAACTCGGGCAGGTAGAAGGTCGCATCCCGTTGGGGAACCACTTCCACGATTTGAGAGTCTGAATCACTGCAAACCCCTTGAATGGAATATGTAACAACGTAACTCCCCGGCCCTTCACTGGGGTCGAACTGGTTCTCCTGGATGCAGCCCGTGCAATCCGAGGACCAAGTCCCGCCCGTCTGGGCCGCCGTTAGGATGTAAACCCCCTCAGACTCGCACAAAGTAGGAACTGCCGCGATGGTCGCATCCACAGCCTCTGCCACCTCCAAACTTCCTGCGATGGGTGCACTGCACGAAGCGGAAAACTGAAACACCAAGGGAATGGTACCGGTTTGGTTCGCAACAAAAGATCCTGTTGATGGATTCAATATGCATCCTGGACAAATTGTACTGCTCCAAACACCGGACAACTGCGAGGCATAGGGTTCAGGAATCCACGGATTGGGCTCAAAGCTGAGGTCCACCTGCTCCCCCTCACAAAGCGGAGGCACTGGAACGAAGGATCCTGACAACTCGGGAAGAACCTCCACCACATATTCGGCGGTGTCGCTGCATGCCCCTTGTACAACGATGTAGTTCAAGGGAATAGGTCCATAACCAGCTTGAGAAACATCAAAAAAACCATCCGTTGTCAAGCAAGCCCCGCAGGATGCCGCCCAAGTCCCACCCGAGAGGTCTGCTTCAAACTGAACATCCGGAGCCGTTTCGCACATCACCGCAGGCACATTGGCCCCGGCAATGGCTACACCTGGCTCTACAACCACCGAAGTGGCGGATGGGATCGGACAGAAACTATCTGGCGTAAAGGTGATGCCATAGGTCCCCGGTGGAAGCATACCGCCCTGAAACACACCCGTGAAAGGGTTGATACAAAATCCACAATCGGCCTCCCAGAAACCCGGGATGTCTGCGGTAAAATTCCCCGCCGCAGATTGGCAGATGGAGCTGGGCCCAGCGAGTTCCCCTTGTGTAGGATCCGATACCCCGATTTGAATGGTGGTGGTGGAAGGGCAAAGACCCGCACTGGTGAAGGTGATGGTGTTCAAACCGGGAGCTGCCTGATTCGAGAAGAAAAAGCCATTGAAGGAATTGATGCAGGTACCACAGCTGGCTGACCAGGAGCCGAAAGGAGGTGAACTGTTCAAATCGATGTTGGTTCCTGTGCACAACGCGCTGGGAGCATTGGTCACCGTGGCCGTGGGGGATTGGGAAATGTTGATCGTCGCGGTAAAAACGTCGTCAATGCACGATCCGGGAGCCACATGGGTCACCACCAATGGCCCACTCCCAGCTGCCCCCGGATCCACCAGCAGTGTGTTGGGGTCAAAACAACCATCACAATCCACTTCCCACGTTCCGCCGGATTCCAGGGGGCTCAAAGCAAAAGGATCTCCCCCCGAACACAGTCCGCTGCTGGGCCAAGTAAAGGTCGCATCGGCGTCACTGACGGCGATGATTTGGACTACATCCGATGCGACTTGAACGTAATCATCCGCTTCAGGGCTGGGGCCTACATATTCGGAAACGCAAAAATTGGCTGTTCCACTAGAACCCGCTGGCAAGGTAAATGGCCCCAGAACGCCGGCTGCTGTGGTCAGAGACCATTGGGCGGTCCCCCAACCGTTGTTGCCCGTATCCCCCATTTGAAGGGTATAGCAGCCATTGGGAAGGCAGACAGAATTGTTGAAGGGTGCACTTCCGCTGGCAACCGTTGCTCCATTGGAAGACAGAATGCTCCAACTGATCTGAGCATTCTGAGCCGCTGTCCCGCCCCCTGTGACCGAGACGGGATAAGCTTGACAAAATGTCCCTGCGGGCAATTGTCCCAACCAGGCGGTCAATGCGGTCGATTGGGTGGTACAAAAGTCGAGGGACTGCCCCATACCCAGGAATTCCCCCCCCTCGTACCACAGGGTGGTCCCCTCCACCACTACTTGGGAGGTATAGCGGAAAGCCACATTGTTTGCCGTCCAAGGGCCCGTGTTGTACCCAGGTGCGGGAACCCCCTGGGAGCCATTGGTATTTTGGATGCCCGATGTCGCATTCCCCCAGGCGCAATTGGGCCGGTTCCCAATGAATACTTCGATGGCATTTGATCCTTCGTACAGGATGATCTCAGCATTCACTTGGTTGCTGGTGCACGAAAACTGACACACCGCATTCCAAGTAACCACGAACTTTCGACACGGTGCTGTTCCATACGTGGCGTATCGCACATTGCCACAAGTCGCTGGATTCAAGTCACTGTATACTGCCATGATGCTGGCCGATGGCAACGTCGCAGCGGGAACGAGCCCATTGGGATTGAAGGGGGAATTGGGATTGGCGAGGTTGAAGCTGATGTATCCATTGCTGGCCACACGGACCTGGTTGTAGGTCTGTCCGTAGAAGCCGAAGCTGAATCCAATGGGGATGTTCCCGCTGTAGTTATCATCTGTCAACCCCGGGATGGCCGTGCCCTGGCTGAAGGGATAAGGGAGTGCATAAGGAATGGCCTGAACAGAGTAGTTGCTGCTGCCTGCCGCGATGTTGGCCACCGCCGGAGCGGTCAGGGTCAGGCAACTGTCCTCACAGGTGATTTCTTGGTCTGGACCGAGATTGTAACTGCCGAAGTTGTTGCAATCCTGGGCGAATCCAGCTCCCCATGCCACGATGCCGGCGGCTGCGGCCATCCAAGGCCCGCGATAAATCCAGCTCCCTCCTTGCTTGGTTGCGTGTTCCATGTACTTGTCCATTCCATCCTCCGCGGGAAAGATAAGGAAGGCCCAAACAAGCGACCACATCCTGCAAAAGAGAAGGGCAAAAGAAAAAGCCCGAATCTCTTCGGGCTTTTTCTTTGTTGGCGGTCTGGACGAGACTCGAACTCGCGACCCCATGCGTGACAGGCATGTATTCTAACCAACTGAACTACCAGACCTTTTTTCGTTCCAACCTTTGTTGGCGGAGCGCAAAGATAAGTCATCTCTCCGCATCCAACAACTGTACGAACGAGCACCCAGCAAAAAAAGTTTCAATCCGAAACCGATAAAAATTCAGAGGATTGAAAATCAATTCCATGAAGCCTTAAAAAAAATCAGGCCCGCATCCTGCGGCGCTTGGTCAAATAGGAAGAAAGCACCGTGTATACTCCTGAGGCAATGTCTACATCCACAAGATCGATGCCGTACTGGGCACACCGCAGGTCCAATTGCTGACGAAATTCAGACATCGCTTGCCGGTATGCGACGCGGATTTCAGCCGGATGCAATTTGATTTCGTCTCCGGATTCCGCATCGACAAAGGTGGTGGGCCGGTCCGCAAAATCGAACCGAACCTCAGTCTCTGCATCTTGGATCTGGAAAACCACCACTTCGTGCTTGGCATGACGCAGGTGCTGAAGCGCACTGAACAGCGCTTCCAAATCCCCTGAACGCTCGAAACAGTCGCTGAAAATCATGACCAAAGAGCGTCTGGGAATGGCTTCGGCCAGCTCGTGCAATGCAGCAGCGGCATCTGTCCCTTTCGCTGCTCCTTCCGGTCGCACCGCCAGCAATGCATCCAAGCGATGGTACAAGCCCCGTTGATGAACCCGTGAAGATTTTGCAGGGGCGTGGTTCTCAATTCCCATCCCAAAGGTGCTCAGTCCTACCGCGTCTCGTTGCCTGCGAAACAACTCGATGAGCGCGGCTGATGATTCCACGGCGAATCGAAGCTTGGAGGTCTGCGGTGGCCCCGGATAGTACATGGAAGCGCTTGTGTCGATAACCAACTGGCAACGCAGGTTGGTCTCCTCTTCGAAACGTTTGACGAACATCTTGTCCGATCGGGCATACAACTTCCAATCGATGTGACGCGTGGATTCCCCCGCGTTGTAAAGACGATGTTCGGCAAACTCTACACTGAATCCGTGAAAAGGACTCCGGTGCAACCCCGTGATGAATCCTTCTACTGCCTGCCGGGCAAAGAACTCCAGGGCCCCAATCTGCTGCAGCAGGGCCGGCTGTTGCGCACCCTCCATCGGAATCCCCCTTATTTGAGGGACTGGATTTTCTCTACCAGCACGCTCTTGGGGACATTGCCTACGCTGCGATCCACCACCTGACCGTTTTTGAAGAACAGAATCGTAGGAATGTTGCGAATACCGTGAGAAGAACTGACACCAGAGTGCTCATCCACGTTCACCTTACCCACCACCACCTCGCCGTCAAAATCCTTCGCGATTTCCTCCACCACTGGACCCAGCAGCCGACATGGACCACACCATTCTGCCCAAAAGTCTACCATCACCAGCTTGTCGCTCTGCAACGCAAGCGTTTCGAAATTCGCATCGGTGAATTCCAAGGCCATTTTCTTGTGCATTGTGCGCTTTCGCGCGGTTTGAAAGGCCAAATTTAACACCATCCCCCCTCCCTTTGACCCCTGCCTGAATCACTCCGTGACTTTTTCACCCTTTTTGTCGAAACAGCCAGGCCCGCTCTTCAGCCTGGGTTTCACGTTCGTTTCACATCCAACCGCATCGACAGGACCCCTTCGGACTCTAACTTTCGCAATCCATCTACGAGGGTCTCGCTCAGGTCCACCCGGCACGTCCGGCTGATCATTTCCATCCCCATCCCATCGGCGGTGAAATCCAAACTGACACCCACTGGACCGGGGGCTTCGCGGAGGAGCGTGGAAAGTTGGGTGGCTTGGTTGGGTAGGATTTGGCCTAATGCAACTTGAATACGAAGGCGATCCACCATTTTCTCCCGGATGTCTGCCAACAATTCCATGGTCTTGACCTTGAATTCCAAGGTACCTTCTTCACCCGAAAAACCCCGGGTTTCTGCAGTTCCTCGGATGAAGACGAACCAACCTGGAACCATGAATG
>JBIKTK010000061.1:0-6411 GCA_044348125.1 Flavobacteriales bacterium
GGGGCCGGGTTACCGGAGTTGCGTGCGGGTGGTGCCGGGGTCTGGGGGGCGGGACGTTTGGGCGGTGGGGCCGACGGGCGTGAGCCGGTCGGGGGACGGGGGGCGGAGTTGGGAGGACGTGGATGTCGCAGGGGCGGCCGAGGGGGCGTACCTGACCGTCCGGTTCACGCCGAGTGGCGACCGGGCCTGGCTGGCCGGCCGGGGAGTCATCCGGTCCGTGGACGTGAGGAGGGCCGGAAGACCCTGATCGGTAGGGGGTTACGGACGGCCGGAGACCACAAAGGAACCCCGTCCGATGGGGAGCCCCTGGGCGTCGAAGGCCACGGCGTGGTAGGTGCCAGCAGACCAGGTATGTACCGGAATTTCGAGCCGGGTGGAAGAAAGAGATTGGTTGAAATGGATTTGGCCTGCCGCATCCACCACGCGAACCTGGGCAGCCGCCTCGGGAAGTGGCACGCTCACGCGATCGGTCGCCGGAGACGGAAAGACGGCCAAGGTTCCCCCACCCATACCGGGCAACGCAGGCGCATCGGGCACTGCAGCCGACACGTCCCCCCGGGCGAAGGCGTACTGTCCCGGGCGCAGGTTCAGAATCCGGAAGTACCCGCTGGCGTTCGTCAGCGACCCGCCTTGCCATTCATAGTCCGGATACAACGTCCAGGGCTCGGCCGCGGAAGGCCGCCACGCCAGCATCGCCCCCTCCTCGCCCGCACCGTACAGGCCCGCATCCAGCCGGTGCCATTCCGTACCGACATAGCCCAGCCGGGCGTCGAGGAGCAGGTTTTCTGCAGGCCAAACCCCGCCAATCTCCCAATAATGGCTATCGCTCAGGGTTTCGATGTACGGCGCCACCGCCCCATCAGGCGCTACCCAGTGGTGCTCCACGCGAACCAAGGCCGAATCCCCCTCCCCGATGGCGTCGCAACCGATGCGCAGGTCCACCCAGGGAAGGGCTTCGAGTCCGCTCGTTTCCGAGATGACATACGTGTGGTCCATCCGCGCCTGGTTGAGCCGCCCTCGGGCATTCAGGGCCACCATCACCACCGGACCGAAGCCCGGGTGCTCCACCGTGACCACATCGCTCGCTCCGCCCACCAGCACCGTGGTCTCGAATCGGTTCCACTGGGCATCCCACAACGTAACATCAAGGGGAACCTGGTCATGGTACACCGACGTCGCCCGAAGCCGCTGCCGCAGGAAGAGCTGTAGGCTCGGGTTGATGCCCGGGACCAGGGCCGTGGAGTCGAGGATCCAGGTCGAGAAGCCGGGCTGCAAGACTTGGGCATCGAAGAAGTGGGAGAGGGTTTGGCCTGTAAAATCCTCCAACGTTTCCTGGAACAGAGCCACGTCCATGTGGGAACCGGCCAGCGAATTCAGCACGCTTTGGCTCGCGGATCGAAAGGCCTCATCTCCGAGGTACGCCCGCAGGTTGTGCATGACCGAGGCACCCTTGTAGTAGGTGTGGCGCCCGTAAATGACCTCGTCGGGCATGGGCGACAGGGGGTAGAAGTCCCCGTCCTGGGCATGCGCTTGATCCAGCACAAAGTAATGGTTGTCCTTGACCGCATCCACAAAGGCTTCCGGGCCATCCTTCCACTCCACGAAGAGGTGCGAACTGTATTCCGCTGGCCCCTCCTTGAGCCACATGTGGTTGTGCACGGTCGGTGCCACCTCGTCGCCCCACCAAAGATGGCCTAGTTCGTGACTGAACAACCCGCCGTTGGCAGAGAGGCTCTCCCCGGTCATGAATTGCGGGTAAGCGACATTGGTGGGAATCTCCAGGGCCCCATCGGTGGTGAGCACATAGCCCACGCGCTCCCAGGCATAGGGACCCCACCAGTGCTCCAACGCATCGATGGCGTAACCCAGGTGCTGAAACCGGTCCGCCATGGGCGCGAGGTCCGCGGGTTTTGCCGTCAGCCGGACGGGAATGTCCCCGTAGTTTCCGGTGTGCACGTAGTTGGAATCCACGTAGGTGGACACCGCGAAGGCACTCTGGTGGGTGGTGATGGGATGGTCCAGCTGGAACACACGGCGCAGGGTGTCGCCACCGAGCATCGTTTCGGAAACCATCGTACCCTGGTTGTGGGCCCGCTTGCCGCCATCGCTGGTGACGGCCACCGTATAAGTCGCCCGTTCCACAAACTGGTCGAAGCACGGGTACCACACCTTGCCGAAATTGGGTGGAATCGTGCTCAGTCCGATCCCCAGGTTGTACACGTAGCCACTTTCGAAATAGACCCCGCCCCATACCGGATCACGGTAGGGATGTCCTCCGTACCAGATCACGACGGTGTGGTTGGCGCCCGTTTGCCAGCCTGCGGGGTCGGCGGGATGAATCCGCAGCTCCGGGTCGTTGTGGTCGAACAGGGCGAGCACCCCATCGAGGTGAATGCTGTCGACGGCCAAATCCAGCAAATCCAGCCAGAATCCATCGGCGCTGTTTTCCAAGACACTGAACGCCAAGGTCGCCTGGCCCCGCAACTGCTGCTGCTCGTCCTGGGTCAGGTCGAGCTCGATGTGGTAGGACTGGATGTCGAAGGTGTCGCTTCGGGCGATGGACGCCGTCATGTCGATGTTGAGCAACTTCGGATGAACCGCCGCCGGGGCATGGGAGCCCGCTTTTTTCGGATGGTAGGGATGGCAGGGCAGGGGGCGAAAGACGCGGGGCCGGAGGGTATCGGGCGCATCGGTCGCCAAGTGTGCATCGGGCGCAGGTTGAACTTGGGCGGCCAGCGGAGCGCAGGCGCATCCGATCAGGACCGCCAGATTCCAGGCCCAGCGATGGGCCCAAAGGGTTCCGGGAATCGACATGGGCCAAATGTAGTTCGTGTCCACCCGGCGATGTACTTTTGCCCTATGAATCAAATGCGCGTCGCCGACGGCCTGTACGTCGAAGTCTCCTACAAACTGCGGGAGGACGGTCCGGAAGGAGAAGAACTCGAGTTGTACACCGCTGAGGATCCCTTTGCGTTCGTGGTGGGTGCGGATGAGGTGCTTCCCGCCTTCGAGCAAGCCATGCTGGGCAAAGAAGTGGGAGACACGTTTGAGCTGACCTTGTCGGTCGAGGACGCGTACGGCGAAGAGGATGAGGAGGCATTTGTGGAGTTGCCCAAATCGGCCTTCATGGTGGATGGCGAGATCGACGAGTCGCTCTTCGAAGTCGGCGAAGTGGTGCCCATGGAAACGGAGGACGGAGACGAGGTCATCGGCATCATCGACGAGGTGCGACTCAACACGGTGGTGGTGGACTTCAACCACCCCTATGCAGGCATGAACCTACATTTCGTAGGGAAGGTGACCCTGGTTGAGCAGGCGCCCCCCCAAGCGAACTGAGTTCATTTGACGGCCTAGCTGGTTCAGGCGAGGGCGTATTTTGCTGCTGCGGTTCCGGTGCGTCAGGCCCGGGACGTGTTACCTTCGTGGGATGAATCGAACGGAGATTGATACGCTCGGGGAGTTCGGGTTGATCGACCGAATCACCCAGGGTTTCGAGCACAGGCAGCCCACGACGGTGCTGGGCATCGGAGACGACGCCGCGGTGATCGATGGCGCGGGGAAGCACGCCGTCTGGTCGAGCGATATGTTGTGCGAGGGGGTGCATTTTGATTTGGCCTATGTGCCGCTCAAACATCTGGGGTACAAGGCGGTCGTCGTCAATTTGTCGGACATCTGTGCGATGAACGTGTTGCCCACGCACGTGACGGTTTCGATGGCGCTTTCGAATCGTTTTTCGGTGGAGGCCGTGGAGGAGCTGTACGAAGGAATTCGGCTGGCTTGCGGGGTGTATGGTGTGGACTTGGTGGGGGGGGACACGACGTCGAGCCGATCGGGCTTGGTGCTGTCCCTGGGGGTGATGGGGTGGGCAGAACCGGGGTCGGCGGTGACCCGCGCTGGGGCACAGGTGGGCGACTTGCTGGTGGTTTCTGGGGATTTGGGGGCCGCGTACATGGGGTTGCAGATTTTGGAACGGGAGAAGCATGTTTTGCGCGCGGCACCCGGGGCCCAACCGGAGCTAGCGGAGCACGCATCGCTCATCGGGCGGCAACTGAAGCCGGAGGCCAGAACCGATGTGGTTCGGGAATTGGCCCAGTTGCGGGTGCGGCCGACGGCGATGATCGATGTGAGTGATGGTTTGGCCTCGGAAATCCGCCATCTCTGCCAGCGAAGCGGGCGCGGGGTGCGGCTTTATGAGGACAAGATTCCCATCCTGCCGGAAACGTATGCGGCGGCCCGTGCCTTTGAATTGGATCCGACGCTTTGCGCCCTGAGCGGCGGGGAGGACTATGAACTGCTGTTTGCGGTAGCGCCCGCGGACATCAACCAGTTCCTGAACCACCCGCTTTTCTCGGTCATCGGACACTTCACCGAAGCGGAAAAGGGGCACGTGCTGGTCACCAAGCAAGGGCTGGAGGTTCCGCTGCAGGCGCAGGGGTGGGATGGTTTCACAGGAACAGTTTAAAGGCGATGTGCGGCATTGCAGGGGTTTTCGGCTTTGAGGCTTGGGGCCAGGGGGGGGAGGCGGCGGCGCTGGCTGCTGTGGACCGGATGAATGCGGCCCAAGCGCACCGGGGTCCGGATGCGGGAGGGGTGTGGTCGGATGGGACGGAGGTCGTTTTGGGGCACCGGCGTTTGGGCATCATCGATCCGGGCGAGGCCGCGAACCAACCGTGGGTCGATCCGGTGACAGGAGATGCCCTGATTTTCAACGGGGAAGTGTACAATTACCGCGAGCTGAAGCCCGAGTTGACGGGGGGGTTCGCCTTCCGGACGGACAGCGACACGGAGGTGGTGCTGGCGGCCTTGCAACAATGGGGTTGGGGGGCGTTGGATCGGTTCAATGGGATGTTCGCCATTGCTTACTGGAAGGCGGCAACCCGGGAGCTTTGGCTCATCCGGGACCGTTTGGGGGTCAAGCCCTTGTATTGGGCACAATCAAAGGGAAGCGTGCTGTTTTCCAGCGAGGTTCGGGGGTTGTTGGCCTCGGGCGTGGTTTCGCGGAAGCATGACCCGGCTGGACTCGTGGATTACATGCGTTACCAAACGGTCCATGCCCCGCGTACGCTGCTCGCGGATGTGAAGATGTTGATGCCGGGCCATGCCATGCGGTTGCAGGACGCGGAGATGGAGGAATGGGCTTGGTGGGACCTGGGTCGATCGGCAGGGGAGCAACTGGCTACAACGGGGGTGCTTGGGGCGGAAGAGGCGCAGCGGAGGGTCCGATCGGCCCTGCGCGACGCGGTGTACCTGCGGATGCGGGCGGATGTTCCGCTCGGGGCCTTTTTGTCCGGCGGCATCGACTCGAGTGCGGTGGTGGGTTTGATGCGGGAGGTGACGGACCGCCCCATTGCTACGTTCAGCGTCACCTTTCAGGAGGGGGATTGGGATGAAAGCCGGTGGTCGCGGATGGTGGCAGGGAAGTTTGACACAGACCACCACGAAATCCGCCTGACACCCGCGGCCTTCTTGGAGCGGATTCCAGCGGCGTTGGCGGCCATGGACCACCCTTCTGGAGACGGCCCCAACACGTTCATTGTCAGTGAAGCAACGAAGGCGCAGGGCATCACGGTGGCGCTTTCGGGTTTGGGCGGGGATGAGGTTTTTGCTGGATACCCCGTTTTCGAGCGCAGCCGGGATTTGATGTCCTATCGCTGGTTGGCCGGTTGGCCCAAGGGATTGCGGAAAGCAGCGGGCGCCCTGTACAGCGGCTGGAAGGGGGATGTTTCAGCCCGGAAGAAAGCGGCGCTGTTGGCAGGGGACTACTTCGACTTGGAACACACCTACCCGTTTTCTCGGCAGATGTACCTCGAGTCCGATCTGCGCAGGATTTACCCCTCGGCCCACCAACATCCCAACGCGGTGTTCCAATGGCTGAAGCACGCCATCGCACCTGGCGAGCCGGGGTTTGGCCTGCCCTTCCTATCCAAGGTCAGCTGGGCGGAAATGCACACTTACATGGGCCACACCTTGCTGCGGGATGCAGACCAAATGTCCATGGCCCATGCCCTCGAAGTGCGGGTGCCGTTCTTGGATTATCGCTTGGTCACCCAAGTGGCGGCCATGCAAGATGCCGTGAAGTGGACGGCAGGCAGGCAGAAGCCCCTGTTGGTGGATGCGCTGGGGGACCTGTTGCCACGTGAATTGGTGGAACGTCCTAAGATGGGATTTGTGCTGCCTTGGGACCAGTGGATGCGGGAGTCCTTGCGTCCAGTTTGTGAAGCGGGAATCGCGGGTTTGAAGCGCATTCCGGGGTTGCACCATGCGGAAGTGGAGGGGCTGTGGCAACGGTTTTTGCGGGGCGATGCGGGGGTGAACCATGCCCGGTTGTGGATGTGGGTGGTGTTGGGGGATTGGATGGATCGCCATGGCATCGAATGAGGGCCAGAGGACCCGGGTATTGATCTCGGTGGA
>JBIKTK010000062.1:0-6330 GCA_044348125.1 Flavobacteriales bacterium
TTGGGCAACATGTACTGAATGAGCAGGAAACTCGCGATGGCCGTGAGCACGATGGAACCCCAGTTGCCCCGGTTGAGGGCGGCTTGTACGTCGGCTTCCTTGGCACCTTCCTTGACGGATACCAAGAAGCCACCTAGGATGCTGAACACGATGCCCAAAGCGGAGATGATGAGGGGGAGCAAAATGGGAGACATGCCACCAAACCCATCGGTGATGGAGCCACCGTTGTCCTTGATCAAGTAGTTGCCCAACACCATGGCTGCCAATACGGTGGCTACGTAGGAGCCGAAGAGATCGGCCCCCATCCCTGCCACGTCCCCAACGTTGTCGCCCACGTTGTCCGCGATGGTCGCCGGGTTCCGGGGATCGTCCTCGGGGATGCCCGCTTCTACTTTGCCCACGAGGTCCGCACCCACGTCCGCTGCCTTCGTGTAGATGCCGCCACCCACCCGGGCGAACAGCGCGATGCTCTCAGCGCCCAAGGAGAAGCCCGCAAGGGATTCCAGAACCAGGGTCATGTTTTCCACGCCACTCCATCCGCCGTTGCCCAAAAAGTTGAGGAGGACAACGAACAGCACGCTCAGTCCGAAAACCGCCAAACCGGCTACTCCCAAGCCCATGACCATGCCGCCCGTGAAGGAAACCTTCAGCGCTTTTGCGAGGCTGGTACGGGCTGCTTGGGTGGTGCGGACGTTCGCCTGGGTGGCGATGCGCATGCCGATGTTCCCAGCGAGTGCTGAGAAGACAGCACCGATGACGAAGGCCACCACAATGGTCCAGTGGGTCGTGGGAACGATGAGCGAAACCAGGCCCAGCAGTGCACCTGCGATGACTACGAAGATGGCGAGGATGCGGTACTCGGCTTGGAGAAAGGCCATGGCCCCTTCCTGGATGTGTTGAGCGATTTCCGCCATCTTGGATTCGCCCCGGTCTTGTTTGCGCACCCAAGCGGCCTGAATGGCCATGAAAATCAATCCCAGCACAGCAATGGCCGGGACGAGCAAGAAAAGTGTGTTGTGGTCCATGTTGGATTCAGTGAGCAATGAGCAAAGCCTGCTGGGTTCAGCGGCTAACGTAGTTCAAATCTTTGACAGCCTGTACGATGTCGCGTACCTGCGGGAGCGCCTCGTCGATGAGCGGCAACGCGAAGGCAAAGGGCGTGTCGGATTGGCAGAGCCGGCGCACCGGCGCATCGAGGTAATCGAAGGCGTGCCGCTGGACCCGATAGGCCACCTCGGTGGCGATGGAGGCCACCGGGAAACTCTCCTCCACGATGATGAGCCGGTTGGTTTTCTTCACGCTGGCCACAATGGTGTCGATGTCGAGCGGCCGGATGGTGACCAGGTCGATGATTTCGATTTCCAGCCCTTCTTGGGCCAAAACATCAGCCGCCTCGTGAACCGTTTTCAGGATTTTCCCGAAGGAGACCACCGTGCACGCGGTGCCTTGCCGGCGGATGTTTGCCTTGCCGATGGGGAGGATGTACTCGCCCTCGGGAATGAGCCCCTTGTCGCCGTACATCTTCTCGGATTCCATCACCAAGACCGGATCGTTGTCCCGGATGGCGGCCTTGAGCAGGCCCTTGGCCTCGTAGGGCGTGAAGGGAGTCACCACCTTGAGGCCTGGAATCGAAGCGTACATCGATTCAAAGCTCTGGCTGTGGGTGGCGGCCAATTGTCCGGCGGTGCCGTTGGGGCCGCGGAAAACGATGGGTACGTTGTATTGACCGCCGCTCATCTGGAGCATCTTCGCCGCGTGGTTGATGATCTGGTCGGCCGCCAGGATGGCGAAGTTCCAGGTCATGAATTCCACAATGGGCCGGAGGCCGTTCATGGCAGCTCCCACGGCGATGGCAGAGAATCCGAGTTCTGCGATGGGCGTATCGATGACACGCTCTGGGCCAAACTCATCCAACATCCCCTTGGAAGCCTTGTACGCTCCGTTGTATTCTGCCACCTCTTCCCCGAGCAAGAAAACGCTCGGGTCGCGGCGCATTTCTTCGCTCATCGCCTCGGCCACCGCTTCGCGGTATTGCACTTCACGCATGATGATTCTGCATTCTGGTTTGGGGCGCAAATGTACGGAACGACAACAAGTTCTTTGCAAGGGGTACCTGGGGTGCACGAAATGGGGGAATGGGTCGGGGAGTTTGGCCTGACGGCTTGTAACTTTGTCCATTCAAAAGTGTGCCATGAAAATCCTGGTCTGCATCAGCCAATCCCCGGATACCACGAGCCGCATCGCCTTCACGGACGGCGACACGCGCTTCGATGCGAACGGTGTGACTTATATTGTCAATCCGTACGATGAGTGGTACGCGCTGGTGCGCGCGCTCGAGCTCAAAGAGACCCTGGGCGGAGAAGTGACCACGGTGACGGTGGGCCCCGCTGCTTCGGAGCAAGTGATCCGGAAGGCGTTGGCGATCGGAGCGGACGACGCCGTGCGCATCGATGCCGAGCCCACAGATGCCCTGCAGGTGGCCCGCTGGATTGCGGATTATGCCCGGGACAAGGGGTTTGATTTGGTGCTCGCGGGCAAGGAAACCATCGACCACAACGGGGGCATGGTTCCCGGCATGGTAGCGGAGTTGCTGGACATGCCGTATGTAGCCTCTGCTGTCGCTCTGGAAGTAACCGGGGGACAGGCCACGGTGCGTCGCGAGGCGGTGGGGGGCACCGAGTCCCTCACGGTTGCGTTGCCTTTGGTGGTGAGCGCGGCGAAGGGCATGGCGGAACAGCGGATTCCGAACATGCGGGGCATCATGGCAGCGCGCACGAAGCCGCTGGGAACGTTGGCGCCGACGGCTGGAGAGCCCGCCACCCTCGTGGCGAAGTTCACCTTGCCACCCGCCAAGGGGGCGTGCCGGATGGTCCCTGCGGACCAACCGGAGGAATTGATTCGTCTGTTGCGTGAAGAAGCAAAAATCATCTGAGCCATGTCAGTAGTCGTTTGGGTGGGTACAAAGGAGGGTGCTGTCACGAAGGCAGGGCTCGAGGCGGCTTCGTTTGCCGTGGCTTTGGCATCGGGATCGTCGGTCACCGCGGTGGTGACAGGGGAATTGGTGGGCGATGGGGGCTTGGGGGCCGTCGGGGTAGGACAGGTCCTGCACCGCTCGGAAGGGCTGCATGACAGCGGCCAGTGGGCACGTTGTGTGCAGGCAGCGATGGAGCAGGTCGGGGCGGCGGTGGCGGTCGGAGGGCACGATGCGCTCGGAAAGGCGGTGGCGCCCCGGTTGGCGGTGCGTCTGGGGGCCGGTCTGGTGAGCGGGGTGACCGCCTTGCCCACTGGGGGGGTGGTGCGTCGCAACGTTTTCAGTGGCAAGGCGGTGGCGGACGTTCAGGTTCGGACGGAGCAAGTGGTTTACACCCTGACGCCGAATGCGTTTGGGGTGCGGAACGCGGGAGGAGGGGCAGCGAATGTGGTGCCGTTCGCACCGGAGGTCGGGGCTGCCCGTGAGGTGGTAACGGGTTTCCAAGTGGCGGGTTCTGCCGGCCAGGTGCCGCTTCCGGAGGCGGAACGCGTGGTGTCCGCCGGCCGCGGACTGCGGGGTCCGGAGCATTGGGGCATCGTGGAGGAGTTGGCGGAGGCCTTGCACGCCACGACGGCTTGTTCGCGGCCGGTGGCGGACATCGGATGGCGCCCGCACCATGAGCATGTGGGGCAGACCGGCGTGACGATTCGCCCGAATTTGTACATCGCTGCGGGCATTTCTGGCGCCATCCAGCACCTGGCCGGCGTGAACCAGAGCAAGGTGATTGTGGTCATCAACACCGACCCCGAAGCACCTTTCTTCAAGGCGGCGGATTACGGCATCGTGGGCGATGCCTTCGAGGTGTTGCCCAAGTTGACTGCGGCGGCGAAAGCCATCGGGGTGTGAGGGAGAAATGGAGTAGGATTTGCGATTGAAATTTGGCCTGGGATGAAGAAAATCGAAATGGAAGTCGTGGACATCGCCCTCAGTGGATCCTCCTCCGGGGCGTATGCCATGGTGCTCGGTGAGAAGGCGGGAGGCCGCAAGTTGCCCATCGTGATCGGTGGCGCGGAAGCCCAGGCGATCGCCATCGAAATGGAGAAGATGAAGGCGAGCCGGCCGTTGACGCACGACCTGTTCAAGGCCGCTTTCGATGCCTACAACTTGGAGGTTTCGGAGGTGCTGATTTACAACATGGTGGAGGGCATCTTCTATGCCAAACTCGTCTGCACAGACGGTGTGCGGGAGGAGGAAATCGATGCCAGACCCAGCGATGCGGTGGCCTTGGCGTACCGGTTCAACTGTCCGATTTTTGTGTACGATTCGGTGCTCGATGCAGCGGGCATTCGGGCCGAGGATTTGGAGGATGAAGGGGACGAAACAGCCTTTGAGCCAGAGGAAATTCCCATGGAGGCGCCGGGTGAGGCGCAGATGAGTTTGGCAGAGCTTCAGCGGGAACTGGATGCGGCCATCGAGCGGGAAGAATATGAGCGCGCCGTCCGGTTGCGCAATGAATTGCAAAAACGCCAGGGCAATGGGTGAAAGGGTAGGTCAGGCCCGCGTGGGCATCATCATGGGAAGCACCAGCGATGGCCCGGTGATGCAAGAGGCGGCTGCAGTCCTGGCGACCTTGGGGGTGGCCTATGAGATGGAGGTGGTTTCTGCCCACCGCACACCCGACCGGATGTTCGAGTACGCGCGGGAAGCCGCTGCACGAGGCATCCGGGTGGTGATTGCTGGGGCAGGGGGGGCGGCCCATCTACCGGGCATGACGGCTTCCTTGACACCCCTGCCCGTTATCGGTGTGCCCATCAAGAGCCGCAACTCAATCGATGGATGGGATTCGGTGCTGAGCATCTTGCAGATGCCGGCAGGGGTTCCCGTAGCGACGGTGGCCTTGAACGGCGCCCGCAACGCGGGCATCTTGGCGGCGCAGATGTTGGCCACCGGGGATGCGGAGCTCCTGGAACGGATTGCAGCTTTTAAAGAGGGCCTCCGGCAAGAGGTCGAGGTTTCCGCCCGGGGTTTTTCGGGCGCGGAACCCAGCGGAACGGCAGGGTGATGTCGGACGCTTTGGATACCCTGGCGCTCGACCCGGCAGACCTGACGCCTCAGGCGCTGCATGCGTATTTGCTCGCGGGCATTGCCCCGCGTCCCATCGCCTTCGCCAGCACGGTGGATGCCGAAGGGAATCCCAACCTCGCACCCTTCAGTTATTTCAATGTTTTTTCCGCCAATCCGCCCATCCTGATTTTCAGTCCAGCGCGGCGGGGAAAAGACAATACGACCAAGCACACCTTGGCGAACGTCCAAGCCGTTCCAGAAGTGGTCATCAACCTGGTGGACCACGCGATGGTGCAGCAGTGCTCCCTCGCCAGCGGAGATTTTCCAGAGGGCGTAAGTGAATTCGAGATGGCGGGTCTGACGCCCCTGGCGTCCTCCCTTGTGAAGCCCTTTCGTGTGGCTGAGTCCCCGGTTCAAGTGGAGTGCCAGGTCGAGCGCGTGGAGGCGCTGGGTACCGGGCCGGGGGCGGGCCATTTGGTCGTGTGCCGCATCGTTCAGATGCATTTCCGTCGGGACGTTTTGACGGCCGAGGGCAAGCCCGACATCCACCGGCTGGATTTGGTGGGCCGTTGCGGGGGCGAGTTTTACGTTCGCGCTTCGGGTGAAGCGTTGTTTGAGGTGGCCAAACCCCTCGCAGCCCCGGGCATCGGTTGGCCCGCATTGCCCGACGACGTCCGACGCAGCCCCTGGTTGACGCGGAACCACCTCGCCCAACTCGCCGGAGCGCTCGCGCTGCCAGATGAGACCGAGGTGAATGAGTTCAAGTTGCTGGAGCTGAGTGACCTGTTTCTCGAACGGGGCCACGATGGGGCAGCGCTCGAACGCGCCCTGCACGAACAAGCGGCAACCCACCTCGATCGGAACGATGTTGCGGCCGCCTGGAAAACGCTGCTGGCCTTCAACGCCGGATGAGTGAATCGGTTGAAAACTTCTGGGGCGGGTGGAAAGGAGGTTTGGCCTAGACACCCACTAACTTCGTGGGTATGGCATACGCAATTCAGGGGCGCATCAAGCGCAAGTTTGACGTCGAAGTTTTTCCCAGTGGATTCAAGAAGCAGGAGTTGGTGGTGACCACCGAGGAGCAATATCCCCAGGACATCAAGTTGACGTTCATGAAGGAGAAGGCGGACATGCTGGAACCGTTTCAAGAGGGGGAAGTGGTGGTGGTGAATTTCGACCTGCGGGGTCGGGAATACCAAGGAAAGTACTACGTGGACCTTTCCGGATGGCGGATTCAGCCCGCCTCGGAAGCGGGGGCGGGGTCGGTGGGCATGTCAGGGGGGGCATCGGCGGGC
>JBIKTK010000063.1:0-6273 GCA_044348125.1 Flavobacteriales bacterium
CACCCCATGCTCTCGTTGTCTGGCAGTCTTTTTCTGCAACTCGCTCAATCCGATGGACTTCAAGAATTCACTGGTACCCGCTGGGGGGGGTGGATTGTAGGTGGACTTGGCTTGTTGACTACATGGATTAGCTGGCATTTGGCTCGGTGGATTTTGGATGCAGTGCTCCACCAATGGGCAAAACAAACCCCGAGTCGTTGGGATGATGAGCTACTGAACAAGCCCTTCCTCAATCGTTTGGCCCTTTTTGCCCCTTGGTTGGTTTTGGATGCAATGGGGTTTATTTTGATTCCCTTAAACCATTGGTTGTATGATGTTTTTAGCACATCGATGGATGTGCTTTTGTGGCTCAATTTGCTTTGGGTAACCTTCGCACTGGTCCAAGGGGTGGAGGGCGTCTTGCTTCAGTCTGCTTCGCTTCGAGACAAGCCCATCAAGAGCTATATCCAACTCATCAGGTTCCTCATCGGCGTAACGGTTGTTTTGATCATCGTGGCTACCCTCAGCGGGAAACCCATCGGTGTGGTGTTGGGGGGGCTTGGGGCAGTAACCGCTTTGTTGGTCCTGGTTTTTCGGGACGCTTTGTTGGGTCTGACTGCGAGCATTCAACTGAGCTCTGCGGATCTGGCTCGCATCGGGGATTGGGTGGAGATTCAGAAGTACGGCGCCGACGGAACGGTCGTTGAAATCAACCTCACCACGGTGAAAGTGCAAAACTGGGACATGACTTTCACGGTGGTACCTACTTACGCGCTCATCTCGGATTCCTTCAAAAACTGGCGAGGAATGATGGAGAGTCCAGGCCGAAGAATCAAACGTTCCATCCCGCTTCGACTCTCGTCCGTTCGATTTGCCGATGCTCGCCTACTGGGCGCATTGGATCAAGTGCAGTTGTTGGCACCTTGGTTGGCTGATCGGAAAGCAGCCATCGCACTTCACAATGAAACCCTGGGGGTCGATGCTTCCATTGAAATCAACGGTCGTCGACTCACCAACCTCGGTTTGTTCAGGAACTACCTCGAGCAATACCTGCGCAACCACCCTGGAGTGAATCAGGATATGCCGCTCATTGTTCGCCACTTGCAACCTACTTCGGAGGGGATTCCACTTGAATTTTATTGCTTTGCAAACGAAAAACAGTGGTACGGGTTTGAGGTACTCATGGCAGACCTCATGGACCATGCACTCGCTGCCCTCCCCCATTTCGACTTGGAGGCACATGAGTGGAAAGGACCACTGGTTTCGTAGGTTATGCTTCGGTGGAGGAGGACATCGTGTGGTACACGTTTTGAACGTCATCGTCTTCCTCAATCCGCTCGAGAAGCTTCTCGACTTCCGCGGTAGCGACTGGGTCCAAATCCTTGGTCACATTGGGAATCCTGTCCAGCCCCGATTCTAGGATCTCCAGCCCCATTTCTTCAAGCTTTTTTTGAAGGGAACCGTAGGCCTCAAAAGGACCATAAACCATCAGGACCTCTCCATCCAACCCCAACTCTTCGGCACCGAAATCAATCAGATCGAGCTCAAGTGATTCAACGTCATGGCCTTCAGGCTTGACCTTGAAAAAACAGACGTGATCAAACATGAACTCTACGCTACCACTGGTGCCCAAGCTCCCATTGCACTTGTTGAAGTAGCTGCGAATGTTCGCGACTGTGCGGTTGTTGTTGTCCGTTGCTGTCTCCACAAAAATGGCAATTCCATGAGGTCCATAACCTTCCAAGGTGACTTGTTTGTAGTCGGAAGTATCCTTGTCTGTAGCCTTTTTAATGGCCCTCTCCACATTGTCTTTGGGCATGTTGGCCGCCCGAGCATTCTGAAGCACGGCTCGCAAACGGGGGTTGACGGTGGGATCCGAGCTATTCCCCTCTCGAATCGCGATGATGATGTCCTTGTTGATTCGAGCAAAGGTTTTTGCCATCGCTGCCCAACGTTTGAACTTCCTCTCCTTTCTGAATTCAAATGCTCTTCCCATGTCGCAAATATCGGTGTGTCACCTAATTTTTGCCAAACCCCGCGGTTGAAGCAACGTAGTTACGCTTCCGCGCGTTTACTTTGCCGTAGGGTCAGCCCGTTATTGATTCCGCGATTCCCTCACCAAATGGTATCCATTGCCCCTTTTCCTCGAGCCGCTATCCTCTTGGTCTTCACCACGGCCATCGGTTGTCGACACGAGATTCCTACCCCACCGATTGACGACAATCCGATTGTCGTTGACCCCCCATGTGACCCCAACACAGTTTATTTCGCCCAACAAATTCAGCCTCTGCTGGA
Source organism: Flavobacteriales bacterium (assembly GCA_044348125.1). Lineage (GTDB taxonomy): Bacteria > Bacteroidota > Bacteroidia > Flavobacteriales_D > Sanyastnellaceae > CAMCYM01. The sequence continues at coordinate 2,275 of JBIKTK010000063.1, forward strand.
ATCTGCCTGTGCACAGCCCGCATGTCACGACGCAGTGAATCCTGCCGATGGAATTCGTCTAGATGGATACGCTGCTTTGATGAACAGCGCTGAGGGTGATTTGGTGGTTCCCGGTTCGCCAGGGGCAAGTGAGTTGATCGAGGTGCTTTTGGAAACCGATCCGGACAAGGTGATGCCTCCGCCACCGGCCAATGTCCTCAGCACTGCCCAAATTGACCTCATTTCCCAGTGGATAGAACAGGGCGCCTTGAATCTTTCTTGTGTTTCCTGTGACACCACCCAAGTGACTTTCGGCGGACACATTCAGCCCTTAATCAACGACCGCTGTGTGACGTGTCACAGCGGCGGCAATGCCAGCGGTTCTTTGCAACTCACTACCCACAGCCAAGTGGTAGCCGCCATTCAAAACCGCAATCTCATGGATGCGGTCCATCGGTTGCCAGGGATTTCCGCCATGCCCCCCTCGGGAGCGTTGAACGATTGTGAGCTGAGAATGCTTGCGCTCTGGATAGAGGCAGACATGCCGAATAACTAACCTTTGTCCAGCATTCGCCATGGAATCCACAAGAAATAGATGGAAGGCATTGTGGGTCGCCCCGTTGGGGGCAGCCTGGGTCTTGGTGGCCTCGGGTTGCTACTATGACGTGGAGGAGACCCTTTACGGGACTGATGGTTGTGACATTCAAATGGTAGGGTTTGCCTCAGACATAGCGCCCTTGGTTTCCCAAAAATGCGCTGGATGCCACAGCGGAACCTCGCCATCAGGAGGCTTGACCTTGCAAAGCCATGCCCAAATCGCTGGAATTGGTATGTCAGGCGCATTGGTGGATCGAACCCATCGACCTGCTGGAGATGGATTGGCGATGCCCCCTTCAGGAAGGTTATCGGATTGTGAATTGTCCAAGATTCAAACCTGGGTGAATCAAGGGTCTCTAGACAACTAAAAATCAAATCATTAAACATATTGAATCATGCAAAACAAAGCCCCCTGGACAGCCGTCGCATTGGTCGCCATTCTTTGGAGCCAACATTTGGAATTGTCTGCACAGCAATTTTTGGCGCGAAATGGAGAGGTGTCTTTCACCTCTTCTACACCCGTCGAGGACATTGCTGCAAGCAGCAAGCAAATGTCCTGTATTTTGGATGCATCCACCGGAGCATTTGCGTTCCAGATTCCCATCCGCAGTTTTCACTTCGAAAAGGCACTGATGGAGGAGCACTTCAATGAAAACTACATGGAAAGTGCCCAATTCCCCAACGGCATTTTCAAAGGGAATTTTGTCAATTGGAACGCCGCAACATTGAAAGATGGGAAGCCCCATCCTTTGGAGGCAAGAGGTGAGCTCACCATCCATGGGGTTACTGTTCAAAGAACCATTTCAGGCACAATCACATGGAAAGATGGCAAATGGGTTATGCAGGCACAATTCAAAGTCCCAACGGCCGCTCATGAGATTGCGATTCCGGATGTGGTGAAGGAGAAGATTGCAAAAGAGATTCAGGTCAATGTGAATGCCACCTTGACCGCCAAATAAAAAGACCGGATGCATTTATTTTTGGTTAAGACAATCCAGGCTTATCGGCTGGTTGTCTTTTTTTTAGCACTTACCTTCGCACCCACTCTGCACACCGGGTTGTTGGGTCAGCCCGATTTGTTGGATATGCTCAATGAGGGGGTGGATGAACCCGCGTTGCCGGTGACCGCTACCTTCAAGGATACCCGGATTGTGAACGGTCAAAGCAACGAAACCCCGGCGGGTGGGGTGCTGCATTTTGTGATTGCCCACCGATTTGGGAGAATCAACGAAGGAGCTTACGCGCTGTGGGGACTCGACAACGCAACCATGCGCATGGCCTTCGATTATGGCATCACCGATCGCTTCTCTCTGGGCGTTGCACGGAACACTTTGGGCAAGACCTATGAAGGCAGTCTGAAAGCCAGGTTGATCCGCCAGAAAACGGGATCTCAGTCTTTTCCATTCGGGGTCACCTGGTATTCTGTGGCCATGTGTGATGGATTGCGTTGGGAGAACCCCGACCGCGAAAATTTCTTCTCCTCTCGGCTCAGTTACGTACACCAGTTGGTGCTGACCCGGAAATGGAACGAATCGCTGAGTCTGGCCTTGACTCCCTCCTACCTGCATCGAAATTTGGTCGCGACCCAACAAGATGAACATGACCGTTGGGCGGTTGGGGTGGGGGGTCGGTACAAGATTTCGAGTCGATTCAGTTTGAATGCTGAGTATTTCGCACAGATTCCCAAGCCTACCTCGCTCAGCAATGGACTATCGCTTGGAGTAGACATTGAAACGGGGGGACATGTCTTTCAGCTACATGTCACCAACGCACGTGCCATGTTTGAACGAGGATTCATCTTTGAGACCCCCGGAAGTTGGCTCAAAGGGGATCTGTATTTCGGGTTCAACCTGAGCCGTGTCTTCACGGTTCGATCGCGCTGATGTTCGAACGGCGACACATGAATTGAACCCTGTGCTGGCAGGGTTGTTCTTGGAGCATGGATTTACTCCCCCCCAAAGCACTGGTGGTGGTTTCACACCCTTCTTGGACGCGTAGCATCGCAAACAAGGGTTGCGTGGCAGCCATTCAGGAAAGATGGCCCTGCGAAATCCACCTCCTACAAAACGATGCGCCCAACTGGGACATCCAACATGAACAAAGACTGCTGTCCCAGACAGATCTGTGGATCTTTCAGTTCCCTTTGTTTTGGTATGGTGTACCCGGACGGATGAAATCCTGGCTGGATGACGTTTTCAGCTGGGGTTGGGCGTTCGATGCGAACGGCGGGTTGCTGCGAGGCAAGCACATGGTTTGCTCCGTGACCGTAGGTTCTGATCTCGCTAGCTATGCTCCCGGGAAGCGAAACAAGCATGGACTGGAGACCTACTTGAGTTCTCTGGAACAATTTGCGAACTACACGGGAATTGAATGGCACGGGATCATCCCAACCCAAGCGCGAGATTGGAAAGACGAACCAGCCAGCGAAGGAACCAAATACCGATTCCAAAAGGAACTGGAAGTCGTTTTCAATCAACTCCCACCTCACTCCGTTGAACCATCGACTGACAAGATTGTTAATTCGCAATAATCCAACCACAAACTCCTGTCTGAACATGAAAATGGGCCTCTTTACACTCTTGACGCTAGGCACCCTGTTGTTAGCAGGAGCCGCTTTCGCCGCGTACCACAAGTTCTTTCATGCCTCTCGCTCCTACACATCAACTCCTTCAGCCATGGCTGCATCATTTTACGACCTCGAGGCAACCACATTGGACGGTAAGCCATTTCCTTTTTCATCGCTACGCGGAAAACGCGTATTGATTGTGAATACTGCATCCAAATGTGGTTTCACCCCACAGTATGCTGATTTGGAAAAACTGCACCAGTTGCATGGGGGCAAGGATTTTGTCATCCTTGGTTTTCCCAGCAACGATTTTGGAAAACAGGAACCTGGCACGCAAGATGAAATTGCTGAATTCTGTGAAAAGAACTACGGTGTCACCTTTCAGATGTTTGATAAAGTGATTGTGAAAGGGAAAGACACCCACCCCGTTTACCAATGGCTTTGTCAAAAAGCGCTCAATGGGGTTGCTGATCATGAGGTAGGCTGGAATTTCCACAAGTTTACAGTGGATGGTTCCGGTGTACTGGTCGGGTCCTATCGAAGTGGCGTGAAGCCACTTTCTGAGGAGTTGGTCCGATTTGCAGCTGGTCAATGACCACAAGCCACAGGATTTCGAACGGGATCCTGTTGAAAACAATCTCCTGAGATTTTTGAAGTGTCGCGAACCAATGCGCGAATGGCGTTCTAACTTCACGTAGACTTCTGTGTTTTACCTGAACATTTAAGCCATGAAGGATCTGTACTACGGGTTCGGTCCAGAGGACGAAGAAGAAGAAGATGAAGACTTCGACTTCGACTTTGATGACGAAGAAAGTGAAGACGACGATTGGTGATGCAAGGTGTCGAAAACCAGCGGT
>JBIKTK010000064.1:0-6247 GCA_044348125.1 Flavobacteriales bacterium
CCTTGCACGAAGGTTAATCTTTTTGGAGAACGGCTTGTTTTCAGTATATTAAGCCAAATTTTCACCGCCATGCGACCTTTTTTCGCAGCCTGCGTCCTATTGGGGTTCTCCGCGCTGACAGCGACCACCAACGCACAGAACGCAGCAGACAATGTGGCCCACCATTGGAACGAAGAAGTGCTCGAGGCCATCCGGAATGACTTTGCCCGGCCCACCGTGCATGCCCGCAACCTGTTGCACACCAGCATCGCCATGTACGATGCCTGGGCCGCTTACGAAGCACCGGGCGGTGCGCAACCTTTTCTGCTGGGCACCACCTGGGGCAGTTTCTCTTGTCCTTTCAACGGGGTCACCATCCCGAGCGACCCCGCTGCCCTCAAAACGGCTCGGGAAACCGCCATGTCCTATGCGGTCTACCGCCTCATCCGACACCGGTATGCTGCATCGCCTGACGTCGACGAAACCTTTTACAACATCGACTCCCGGATGGCGGCCATGGGGCTGGACCCCAACATCACCACCACGGATTATGTGAACCACGGCCCTGCTGCGCTCGGAAACTACATCGCCCAGCAGATCATCGCCTTTGGAATGCAGGACGGAGCGAACGAACAAGGGGGCTACGCTGCCAGCTGTTACCAGCCCTTGAACCCCAATCTCCAGCCCGCACTGCCCGGCAACCCCAACATGGTGGACCCGGACCACTGGCAACGCATTCAATTGACCTTGTTCATCGATCAGAGCGGCAATCCCACCACCACGGTGCCCAACTTCTTGGGGGCGGAATGGGGGGAGGTACAGCCATTTGCGATGGAAGCGGATTGGGCAGAGGACCTGAGCCGGGACGGCTGTCCTTACCGGGTTTGGCTCAACCCAGGCCCCCCCTCCTACATGGGCGAAGGCCCCGGAGAAGGGCTGGCGGACTTGTACAAATGGAACCACGTGCTGGTCGCCATCTGGCAGTCCCACCACGATCCTTCGGATGGTGTCATGTGGGACATCAGTCCCGGTGGCCGAGGGGGATCCGCGGACATGGCGATTCCTTCTGATTTGCAGAACCTGTTCACGTACTACGACCTCTTTGGTGGAGGAAGTGCCCCCTCGCCCCACACCGTCAACCCCTTCACGGGACTTCCCTATGAACCGGAACTGGTTCCCCGAGGCGACTTTGCCCGTTGCGTAGCCGAATACTGGGCAGACGGCCCCGATTCCGAGACCCCTCCCGGGCATTGGTTTTCCATCTTCAACGATGTGCTCGCCTTGAACAACTTCGAGTGCCGCTGGCGGGGCCAGGGTCCTGAAATCGACCCGTTGGAGTTCACGGTGAAGGCTTACCTCGCCCTGGGGGGCGCCATGCACGACGCCGCTGTGGCCACCTGGAGTGTAAAGGGTTACTACGACACTGCCAGACCGGTTTCTGCCATCCGGTACATGGCCGAGCGGGGGCAATCTTCAGACCCAACCCTCCCCAACTACCATCCAGAAGGACTCCCGCTGATTCCTGGGTATGTGGAATTGGTTACAGACGAGGACCCACTGGCAGGCCCCAATGGCGAGCACATCGGGGAAGTGAAATTGTACACTTGGCGTGGACCTGACTACATCGAAATCCCCCTCATCGATGAGGCGGGCGTGGGTTGGATTCTGGCAAAAAACTGGTGGCCGTACCAACGCCCGACTTTCGTATCCCCCCCTTTTGCGGGCTACGTGAGCGGCCACTCCACGTATTCACGCGCCGCCGCCGAGGTACTCACCTTGCTCACAGGCAGCGCCTACTTCCCAGGTGGATTGTTCACCAAATCGGTTCCCCAAAACCAGTTCCTGGTGTTTGAAGATGGCCCCTCCGTCAGTTTCGAACTGCAGTGGGCTACCTATTACGATGCGGCCAACCAAAGTGCACTCTCCCGGATTTGGGGGGGCATCCATCCGCCCATGGACGACGGCCGGGGCCGGGCCATCGGACAACAGGTCGCCAACCAAGCCTTCCACTGCGCTGAAGCCCGTGCCTTCCCCGAATGGGCCATGGCCTGCGGTGGAGAAGGGTTCTTGCCCAGCGGAGCCTGCCTCTGCGATTTTGACAACGACTCCGCCGTGGCCATCGGAGACCTCTTGCTCTTCCTCGGTGCCTATGGGGCCTATTGGACGGGGCCTTACGACCTGGATGGCGGCGGATTCATCGGCTCCGGAGACCTCCTCATCTTCCTGACCGATTTCGGCTCCACCTGCCCTTGATGTCTTTGCTGCGGCCGCTGGATGCACCCTTTGGTGAGATGAGCCGGACCCCTCAGTCCCGCCTTTCGAGCCGTTCCCGCAGGTAGGCCAATTCCATCTTCAACCGGCGCACATCTTCCTCCCAGGCCGCCCAAGGAGCACCTGTTTCTCCCGGACGAGCGTGCCCATTGGCTGCAGCCGATTGGGAACTGGGCAGCATGGAGGCCTCCAATGCCGGGTCAAAAAGCTGGGCCACAGGCACCTCCAAGATGGCGGCGATTTGCCCCAATTTCGTCAGGGTCCAATCCACCTCACCTCGTTCCAGTTTGCTGTAACCACTGAGGCTCATCCCCATCTCGTGGGCGACCCATTCGCGGGACAAATCCTTCAGCTCCCGGATTTTCCGGATGTTGTCCAACACGTGCCTCATGGTCCTGCCTGTTCCGGAATTATATTTTTATTCTACGCCAATGGAGCGCGGAATCCCCTCATAAAAACGCTCCGAAATTAAACATCATTGTTTTTGTCTCAAGGAATAGTTTTTCACAATTACCCATCGTTTTTACTTGAGACATTTGATGTCTTATGCAGGTTCCTATTGTCCTTTATCCGGATAAATCGCACCTTTATTCGCCCGGCTCCGTCGTGAGATGATTTGTACATTGCGGTAAGTCCCAGGGCTTTTCCTCTCGCCTTTTTGCTACATTATCTATAGACACGACGACAGAAAGGACCCCGGGCGACCGGGGTTTTTTTATGTGAGCACAGAGGGGTTGGAAATGGACCGGGAACAAAGCCCAAGAAAAAAGGCTCCGGAATTCGGAGCCTTTTTTTGTGTTGCGGGGGCCAGACTCGAACTGACGACCTTCGGGTTATGAGCCCGACGAGCTACCAACTGCTCCACCCCGCGATGTGTTGTCCCCCTTGCGAGGGATGGCAAAGATAGGCACAAGTTCAAGCTTCGGTGGTGCGCTGGTGTGAAAAAAATGCAAATGCCCGCCCCGCTCGGAGAATTCCCCAGCCAGCCGTCCATCCGGCTCGGTAGGTGGTTACCTTTGATTCTCATCCCCATCTTGGCCCAACCCCATGAAACCCATTGAATACGAGGAAGAAGACCGGTCCGAGCCTTTGAAGCGGCTCGAGGGCCCCTTGCTCGAAGCCCCTGCCCAGCACCGGGCGGGATTTGTGAACATCGTGGGGTCACCCAATGTGGGCAAGAGCACCCTCATGAACCGGTTGGTGGGTACGCGGCTGAGCATCACCAACAAAAAAGCCCAGACCACGCGCCACCGCATCATGGGCATCGTGAATGATCCCGCCTGGCAAATCGTTTACAGCGACACCCCCGGGGTACTGGATCCGGCCTACAAGCTGCAAGAAGGGATGATGAAATTCGTTTCCACCGCCCTGCAAGATGCGGATGTTCTGCTGCTGATGACCGACGTTTTCGAAGACGGCATGGCCCACCCGCAGACCTTGGACAAGATCGCTGCCATGGAGGTGCCGACGTTCGTCCTGGTGAATAAAATTGATTTGGCAGACCAAACCCGCGCCATGCAACGCGTGGAACATTGGCAGCAGCGCATCCCGCGTGCCAATGTGGCCCCCATCAGTGCCCTGCACGGTTTCAATCTCGAGTGGCTGTTGGACGAAATCGTCGCCCAGCTCCCGCCCTCGCCCCCCTATTTCCCCAAAGATGAACTCACGGATCGGCCCATGCGTTTCTTTGTGGCTGAGATCATCCGGGAGAAAATCCTCACGCACTACAAGCAGGAGATTCCCTATGCTTGCGAGGTCGTGGTCGATGCCTACAAGGACGAGGGATCCTTGGTGAAGATCCACGCAGAAATCCGGGTGGCACGAGAGACCCAGAAGCAGATCGTCATCGGTGCCCGGGGCAACATGATCAAGCGGGTCGGCATCGATGCCCGCCGGGAAATCGAGGCTTTGTTGGGAAAGAAGGTGTTCCTCGAATTGTTTGTGAAGGTCGACACCGACTGGCGGGACGACGAGCAAAAGCTCAGGCGGTTCGGTTACTTGGATTGATTGCTGGCCATGGGGAGGGTCTATTTCGTTCCGTGCAAGTTGAACCTGGGGCTTTTCGTCACGGGAAAGCGTCCGGACGGATTCCACAACCTAGAGAGCGTCTTCTTGCCCCTGGAGTGGTGCGATGTCATGGAGGTCCGGGAATTGCCGGGGGCACCACGGTTGGAGCTGCGGACGAGTGGGCTGCCGATCCCTGGTGAACCGGCGTCGAACCTCCTGCACCGGGCGTATGCCGCGGTGGCGCAGGGGGTCCCAACGGTGCCCGCCTTGGCGGTGCACCTTCGCAAGGTGGTTCCGATGGGTGCCGGATTGGGGGGAGGGAGCGCCGATGGGGCTTGGATGCTCCGGGTGTTGCGGGAGGCGTGCCCCTCGGCCGAAGTCTCCTGGCCGGAGCTGGCTGCCCAGCTGGGGTCTGACTGTCCCTTCTTTCTGGAGGACGGCCCCGCCTTCGTTGGGGGACGCGGCGAGCGGGTGGAACGGTGGAGTGAGGGGGCGCCGGTTTGGGCGGGTTGGCACGTGGTGGTACTGCATTCCGGCATCCACGTGGGGACCCGAGCGGCCTTTGCCGGCATCACGCCGCGGCCGGCCCCCTTCGACCTGCGGACCCTTCCGGGGCGCCCCGTGGAGGAGTGGTCCGGGCTCGTGGGGAATGACTTCGAGCCTGGGATGGTGCAGGCGCACCCGGAGATCGGGCGGACCTTGGCCGCACTCCGCGAAGCCGGGGCTACTTATGTCCAAATGACCGGAACCGGGTCCGCCGTTTTCGGGCTGTTCGCCCCGGCGACCCCGGAGTCCACCTTGCAGACCCTGGTGGACGGTGCCCCACTCGGACACTTCAGCACGCTGCCGGGTTGAGGCCGCGCGCGGGCTTACCGCTTCGTGATGACGTACTGAAACGGCCGCCAAGGCTGGGCCGGCTGAACCGACGGAATAATCCGCAGGTGGTACTTGCCCGCTGGAAACGGCGTCATGTCGATGGGGTTGGCGCCCGCCACAATGGAGCTGTGTGTACAAACCTTTCCCTGCGGGTCCCACATTTGGTATTGCAATTCCGACATGTCCTTCACCCCCTGCACGTCGAGGATGAGCACTTGGTCGGTGGTGTCGGAGGCCAAACGAATCACATACCCCGATGCCGGCGAAGGCACCCCGATGTCCATGATTTTGAACCGACTCTCGAGGGTGTCTGGTGCCGATGTGGACGCGGGAGGTGTGGACGGGGTTTGGCCTGACACGGGGCCCGCGAGCAGCAACAGGAACAAGGAACTGCCCAGGAACCCGGCCCGCAGGCCCATCGATGCACGGAGATTTTTCGTCTGCATGGAATGCAATTTTATCGGCTTCTACGCCCCAATTTACGAAATCGTTGCATGCGGTCCGCCTGCGGCCGACTGCGAACGGATTGCGAACTGATTGCGCGCAGCCGAATCACCAGGTCAGCATCAGCTCGTCGGTGAAGGGTCCCGCGTTGGAACGGATCCGGGACCAGGTTCCCCGGGCCGTTCGCTCCCCGGACTTTGCCTCCAGGTGGTAGACCACATTGTCCGCCAACCGGAACGTCACCTGTCCCTGGCGATCGCAGGTCGCTGCCGCCAGGACGCTGCCGCCCTTGTCCGCGTCCATCACCCGCACCACGCAGCCTGCAGGCGACTTGGCACCCGGCGGGGCCGGCACCCGAACGGTCACCACCCCGGCCTGCACGGCCGTAGCCCGGTCGCCCAAACGGGGGTGCTGAGACACATCCACCCGGTACAGGTCGCGCTCGCCCAGCCCCTCGAAGCGCTCCGCAGCCAGGAGCAGGCTGTTGCCGTCTGCCGACAGGGAAAGCGTGGATTCCTCCCGCGGTCCGTTGATGCCCAGACCCAGGTTCACCGGCACCGACCAGCCTCCATCCACCCACTCCGCCCGGTACAGGTCGTAATCTCCGAACCCTGCATGCCCGTTGGAGGCAAACAGGATGACCCGGCCGTCGCCCAGCGCCTGCACGAAC
>JBIKTK010000252.1:0-3121 GCA_044348125.1 Flavobacteriales bacterium
CGACCAAACGCCCAGAATATTGTGCGACGGATCCACTGTTTTGTTGCAGGGTCATACGATAAACGTACACACCAGGTTGCACTGGGGTTCCGCCCGGGTTGCGCAGGTCCCACCGCCAAGGCGCGGAACGATAACCCGTTGGGGACCAGGTTTGGCTTGCCCCCATGACCTGCCGTCCATCCGGCGCAAAGACATCGAGGGTCAACGTCCCGGGTTCAAACGGCGCATTGTGTTCGAATGTGAACCAAACCTCATCCGTCGTAGGATTCGGATACGCCGCCACCGCCCCTACCGTCAGTCCGCCTGCATCCACCACGAAGTCCAGCGTCCCCGCCGCTTTGTTGTTCTGCACGTCCCACACCGTCACCTCGAGCCGGTGGGGCCCCTCCTCCAGACCCTCAAAGGGATAACGAACCGCGCCTTGCTGGAACGTATTCACCTCGGAGACATAGTAATCGTTGAGCACGATGGCTCCGTTCTCATCCCCGTCCAGTACCGCCTTCATCTGATGACCGATGCCGACCCCAGAGGTATTGATGCCCCCCGCGTCTTGCACGATGGCCAGCAACGTGGGGTTCGCGTCCGTCATCCCGCCGTTCCTGAACTGCAAATCGTTCATGTACAAGGCCAAACCCGGCGGCGTCACATCCAACTCAAAGGTCTCCGCCACCCCCCCGATGACCCAATCTTCGCTCACCCCGTGTGCATCCAGCCCGCTCCCGGCCGCATAACAACTCACCCGGCCGGGACCGAAGGCATAATCAATGTCGCGGGGCACCACGAAATCACACGTGAAAACGCCCCCTTCAACCGAGGCAAGTCCCTGAAAAACGACATTGCGGAACAGGCTGTAGGCATGCGGGGACCCCGCGCCATCGTTGTTGAGGGTCGTGACCTGGCTGGTTTTGTCAAAAACCCGCACCACCACATGACCATTGAAATCATGTAAGGTATCCCCCGAGGGCAACCCCACATATCCCCGTACCCGACCCGCCTCCAGTGCGCGCAAGGTGTCCTGGTCCATATGCACGAACACCCGGTGAGACGGGTAAGCCAGTCGCAGCGCCGGGTCCCCCAAGAGACTAAAATTGCGCTTGTTGCTCGTGCTGCTCACCTGTGGGTCGTTCTTCGTCGCGCGTGCGACGTCTCCCAACCGGGGATAACCCGATGGCCCTCGTTCCAACACGACATCGTAAAAAGCCCGGTTGAGCTGCTGGTTGGAACCACTGAACACGACCCGGGTGGTCGTGAGCATGCCCACAGCCCCGCCGGCCGAATTCATCACCATCATCTCACCGGCACTCTCCACAGCAGGGTCGTCAAAACGGGCAAGCTCGCAGGTCGCCGTCATCATCAAGGGCATCCTGTAAGCGTTGTCCCAATCCTGAATCATGGTGGTGTTGAGCACCCGCTCGTGTGCCCATCCCTTCTCGCCTCCGTGCCCGATGTAATTCATGATGAGCGCTCCCCGCTTCATTTGGCGTTGGATGGCCTCGGCGGCGGCAGGATAGCGCTCCCCCCCAGCCGTCGTTTCTTGGGGGTAGGCATCCAAGTAGATCTTGTTGACATCAAATGCATTGTACCGCTCCCGCAAGGTCTGGGCATGCTCATCGCTGTTGAGCATGTGGACCACCTCCGTCGGACCACCGCTTCCGTCCATGTCATCCGAAACAAAGCACACCGTATTCCGCCAGGTTCCCCAGCCGCTGCCCACTCCGAAATCCTGCCACCACAGCGTATCTCCTGGCGCGCCTTCAAAACCCTCCACCTGCATGTAACGGGCCAATTTGTCCACAAATCCGGAGGCCTCTGCCAACGTATTGCAAGGAATGCGCCCGACGCCAATGGCCATTCGGTCTCCAATGCCCTCCCCATAGGCCGGCTCCAAAAAACCGAAGTAATCATCGCTCACGTAACTGTCCGTGGGACTGGCAGAATTGGCACTCTGATAGGTAATGATGTACGGCCCCCCTTGCAGGTTGCCCCGGTTCGCAAAAGTCCCATCGCCGAACAAGAGCAAGTACCTCGGCGCATCCGCCTCCACGCCATCCGCGCGGTCCCGCAGCATCATCATGAGCATCTTCAAAGCCGTCGGATCCGGACTTCCACTCGAAAACGCATGAAAAACATCCTCTTGCAAGGCCAGGCCCACGCGCATTCCTTCGTTCGCGTGCATCCAGGCCAAACGCTCCGCTTCCTCCCAAAACATCGGCCGCGTTACGATGACCAAATCCTGGGGTCCCCAGGCATGCAGGTCCTGGGCTACCACCTCCCCCACAAGCCGGGGCCGCAAAACCTGGGTCCCCGAGAAGACACAGAAGGTACGCAGGGTATCTAGCGGTGCTTCGAAGCGCACCCCACCCTCTGGGGTCAGCGTCCACGAGACGCGGCGGGGCTGCACCGGGTCGGTCACATCCCAAACCTGTCCCACCCCCCAGCCCTCCGCCACTTCGTACGCTGCGCCCCCCATCCCCGCCTCCGGCTGCGCGCCCTCAAAACGCAACAGCGACCCCGAAAACCGAAGCGACCTGGGCTGTACCAACCGAATGTAATCCAGCCACCCGCGCGCCGTAGGGTTTGCGCCCTCCCACCCGAGGGTGACCTCCACCCGGGCCGTCGCCCCCGAACCCGTCACCCACTCGCCCTCCCAAGCCCCCTCCGCTGCTGCGTACACCAGGCTCGTCGAGGACTCGCTGGTGGCGGAAGGCGTCAACCCGCCTCCCCCGGGCAAGGGCGATCCGCCCGCCAGCACCTGAAATCCACTGGCCACCCCGATCGAACGCGATGCCACCCGGACCTCCAGCCGCGCCGCCCCCGGCGCGGGATGGGGAACCGGAAAGTCGAACGTCCGCGCCTGCACCACCCCAAACTCCTCCCCCAACCAACTGCGTCCCGAACGGTTGGGACTCACCCATTCCGATTCATGGTACAGCACATCTTGGTACGTGTCCACCTCGAGCAGGGTGCCCGAACCCGGCCCCTCTGCCGCTCCCATCCGGGCATCCGTCAAGCCCTCCGGCCCCAGAACCTGTACATAGTAATACGCAGAATCACACCAGGGATGACGTGCGTGCCGGTAGGCTCCGGCATCCGCATCCCAACCCGCCCAATCGGGACCCTG
>JBIKTK010000255.1:0-3101 GCA_044348125.1 Flavobacteriales bacterium
AAACATCCTCCGTTGCCCCCTGCCATTGCGCCGCGACCGTTCGAACGCCCAACGGACGTTCCGTCGCATTTGCCATCGGCAGCGGACGCCCCCCATTGCCATAAATCACCACCCGCCGGGGATCGATGCCGCTGACATCCAACCCCACCTCTTCCCAGAACGCCGCATCCAACTGGTAAACCCCACTGCGCGCAACCGCCACTTGATACACCCCGGGCTGAGCCAACGGGGATGTGGTAGGCCAAACCGTCCACCGATCCACCGACCCTCCCGTACCGGGCTCCAAAAAAACGGAACCGGCCGCACCCAACAACCGTTCGAAGCATCCTAGGTCGGCGTTCCAGCGCAGGGCCGGCAAGGCATAATGCCAGAACGACCCTTCCCGCGCACCCCCCGGCACGAACCGGGTCTCCACCAACGCATCCCATGTTCCGGCCTGCTGAATAAGGAGATCCCGCTGCCTTGGGGTCAGATCCGCTGCCGCCACAGGGACAGCCTCCCACATCGCCGCTGTCCAATGTGCAGAACCCGCAGCCCCCGCATGGACAACCACACCATGCACCCAAGGTACTTCCTCCCGCCATTCTGCTTCCACGGGTGCCCACCTCCCTACAGGAACTTCTTGAGCAGCATCCGGGCCCTTCCATTCGACCTGCAGTTCCCAAGGGAGCTCCCACGGAACCTCCTGCCCCCAGGCGCCGAGGGTGCAAACCCATGCCCCCAAAACCCACATCGACTTGAGTTTCCCGTATTCCATTCGCTATCCACGTTTCGGTTCGTGCAACACAATCGCTTCAACGTGCGTTCTGCTCATGGTATTGCCAAGGCCAGTTCCGGAGGACCGAAAGTTCGGAACTTTTTGCCGGTTTGGCCTTCAAAAATCGTTCTCACCAGTTTTTTCTCTATTATTGTGGATTCATTGGTTCACTCTGCCATGATGCAACGATCTAACGTCCTTCTCGCCCCATTCTCCCTGGGTGTGTTGCTCCTCCTGACCGGTTGGTTTGCAGCCCCCAAGGCCACCTACGGGCAGGACCCGGAATTCACCCAGTACTACGCGAACCCATTGTACCTGAACCCTGCGTTTGCGGGTACAGCGCGTTGCCCCCGGTTGACCATGTCCTACCGGAACCAATGGCCCGCGATGAGCGGATCTTACGTGACTTCGGCTGCGGCATATGACCAACATGTGGAGTCTCTTTCCGGCGGTTTGGGTTTCATCGTAATGAACGACCAAGCGGGCCGAGGAACCCTGTCTACCACCACCGCCAGCGGCATCTACAGCTACCAACAGCCGGTGACCAAGAAGTTCTCCATCAAGGCGGCCATGCAGGTGACCTACCTGCAAAAGGCCTTGGATTGGGACCGACTCACCTTCGGCGACATGATCGATCCCCGCCGCGGATTCATCTACGAGACCCAGGACATTCCACGTGGCGGTACGGTTCAGAATGTGGACTTCAGTGCCGGGTTGTTGGGATTCAGTGAGAAATTTTACGGCGGTCTGGCGGTTCACCACTTGAACGAGCCCAATGAATCGCTGGTGGTCGGAACCAGCCGTTTGCCCATGAAGTATACTGTGCATGGGGGGGCCGTACTGCCCTTGCAGCGCAATGTAACAGGGGTACTGGCCACGATCTCACCCAACATCTTGTACCGGCGGCAGGGTGAATTCCAGCAACTGAACATCGGAACCTACGTCAAGAAGGGGCCTTTGGTGGGCGGCATTTGGTATCGGGGCATCCTGTTCACGGATTACCGCGACGCCTTTATCGTAACGTTGGGATTGGAATCTGACGTGGTTCGGTTCGGTTACAGCTACGACGTAACAGTATCAGAACTCACGCCAGCCACCGGGGGTGCCCATGAAGTGAGCATGACCATTCAGTTCGACTGCAAGGGCAAGCGGTCCAAATTCCGGACAATCACTTGTCCTGCGTTTTGATTTCCGTTTTATCATTGCCCCCCCAATGCCCTGGGGAACACAACAAATTGCCAACCTCCTGCGTATTCAAGGCACAACCTCGCTGAAATGACCTGGAAAAACTCGCGTTTACTGCTGGCATTCGCCGGTACCGCAGCCCTCACCTCAACGGGTTGCATGAAGGATCGCTCGGGCGCAACGGGCTGGGCGTACAACGACCCATTGAACGGTGGTTTCGAGAAATCGTACAATCAGGAACAAGAATCGGGCCCCGGTTTGGTCTTCATCGAAGGTGGAAGCTTCACCATGGGTCAAGTCGAGGATGACGTGACTTTCGAGTGGAACAACCTGCCCCGCCGCGTGACCGTCTCCTCGTTCTACATGGATGAGACTGAGGTTTCCAATGCCTACTGGCTGGAGTACATGTACTGGCTAGAGCGCATTTATGGCGCCAGCTATCCCGAAATCCTCGAGCGTTCCTTGCCCGACACCTTGGCTTGGCGCGAAAAATTGGCTTACAACGAGCCTTATGTCAATTACTACCTGCGGCACCCATCCTATCGGGACTATCCCGTGGTCGGCGTTTCTTGGGTTCAAGCAAATGACTTCTGCAAGTGGCGTACCGATCGGGTCAACGAGCAAATTTTGGTTCGTGAGGGCCTGATCGCACATTCTCCTGAAGCCCAAGCGGATGACAACCATTTCACCACCGAGGCTTACTACACTGGTCAGTACCAGCCTGAATTGGTTGCCGAAGGCCTTCGGGATTTCCGGCCTGGTTCCTCAGGGTTCCGCAATGTGAAACTGGAGGATGGCGTGCTGCTACCCGCCTACCGACTGCCCACCGAAGCAGAATGGGAATACGCTGCCCTTGCCTTGGGGGGCAACACCTACAACGAAATGGTTTCCGATCGCCGCACCTACCCTTGGGACGGGCACTACACGCGGAACGACAAAAACGGAAGCCGCTATTATGGTGACATGAACGGCAACTTCGTTCGGGGCCGAGGCGACATGATGGGGGTCTCTGGCCAAACACCAGAGCGTGGGGGCTCTTCCCTCAACGACAACGCAGACATCACCGCACCGGTTTTTGCATACGCACCCAATGACTATGGCTTGTACAACATGGCAGGCAACGTCAACGAATGGTGCCTGGACGTTTACCGTCCTTTGA
>JBIKTK010000065.1:0-6204 GCA_044348125.1 Flavobacteriales bacterium
GACCAGAGACCGTGGCCAAGGGGTTAAAATTGATTGCCGAAGAATTCGTACAACCCTGAATCTCCAGCTGATCACAAACACCATTGGTGTTCACATCCAAGAGGCAAGCGCCCGCACAATTCTCAAAGGCATCAGCAAACGTGCAAGTACCCGCTTGGGTAGCATCGCCGTCGTAATTGCATGCCGTCGAAATCATGCAGCCAATGCAATCGAAGTTGCAAGTCCCTGCATCGGTGGCAAGGGCGTTGTAGTTACATGCTCCAGGATTCTGACAACCCACTACCTCCTCGTCATCGCAAACGCCATCGTTGTCAGCATCACCATCCACAACAACCCCAGTGCCGTCCGTGTCTCCGCTGCAGGTGTCGCATCCGGATGCGTAAATACACGCCGCCAAATTGGCGATGGTTGCGGAAGCATCATAATTACAGGCTTCAACCACCGAACAACCCGCACACGTCAGGAACTCACAAGTGCCATTGTCGTCCGTCGCTGAAACGTTGAAGTTGCAGGCGTTCTCGGTGGTGCATCCCAAAACCTCGTCTTGGTCACAAACCCCATCCTGGTCCAGGTCAATCAAGCAATTTCCAAAGCAATCCTTGCCCGATGCCGGGTAGATACAATTGCCCGCATCCGTAGCTGAAGGGTTGAAGTTGCATGCGTCCTCGTTTTGACAACCAACCACTTCAAGCGCATTGCAAATGCCATCTTGATCCGAATCGGTCAAGCATTCTCCGGAGCAATCGTAAGCCGTCGAACCATAAATGTCAACGGGGTACAAACAATCTGCAGTGTTGGGTGTGGAGGCCTCTGGATTGTAGTTGCAGGCTTGGGCAACTGTACATCCCGTGCAGGAGGTGAAGTCGCAAGAACCGTCATCGCTGGTGTTTGCGCAATCGTAGTTGCAGGCCAGAGCGTTGGTACACCCCGCCTGTTCATCGGCATCTGCAATTCCGTTTGCATTGGCATCTGCCCCTGAATTCAAAACCGAAACGGTGATGTCGTGCCAAAGTTTGCGGTTCCCACAGGCATCCAAAACCTCGATGGCAAAGGTGTAATAACCTTGAACGGTCGGGTCGAAGTCTGCGTCTCCATTGAAATTGAGTGCATTCCAAAAGTTGGACGCCAGGTTCTGGTTGGTTCCAAACGAATTCAAATCACTCAAATTGAATCCGTTGGTCAACAAAGCGGCATTCAAGTCCAAGACGAACATGTCCGATTCGTTCACACTATAACAAGGATCAAAATCGAAGTAAGCCTTGACAGCCACATCGTCGAAAGTATTGTTCCCCAAATTGGCATAAACTATGATGTTCCAAGATGCCAAAGTGGAAGCGGTCGAACTTCCCTGGGAAATGGGAGAATACCCGGTCGGGGCAACGTAGTGGCCACCGACGAAAGGAAGGATGTCTGCAGGAGCAACTACGTTGCGCTTGTGTGCCGCAATCATGAACTGCATTTGGCTGTTCGAGGCCTTCGAGACGCCGGCGTCCGACACTCCAGTACCCAAAGACCAAGTGAGCGGAGAAGGATTCAACCCGTCGAGGTACAGGGCGTTTGGATTCCAGTCCGTATTTTCGAGTACGGTCCAACCCGAAACTTGAACATCGGCCGGCTGAGTCGGGCAAATTTGGCCCCAAGCGAGCGCCGCGCTGAGAACACATCCTGAGAGAAGGGCGAATTTCCGCATCATAAATAACTTAATTAATTTGGCTCTGCAAGTTAGCCATTTTGTTCGACTGATTTCAGTTTTTTAAAGGTGTTTTTTTTGTTACCTAATTGCGACTCAGTTTGAACCTTGTGTTCCATTCCGCTTGCTCCATTCTTGAATCGGCTTGGGCTGGGAAAGAATTGTGCCACGCAACACCGGAATTGAATGAGTTCACCTACCTTTGTTCCACTAAGTTTTAAGCTATCGTGAACATTTTTGTAGGAAATCTCGCTTGGGGCGTCGACGACGTGGTCTTGCGGGAAGCGTTTGAAGCCCATGGGCATGTTGAGCGCGCGAAAGTCATCCATGACCGGGAAACGGGCCGCAGCCGGGGTTTTGGGTTTGTTGAAATGCCCAATCGTGAGGAAGCAGAAGCTGCACTCCGCTCGATGGAAGGCAAAGACTTGTTGGGACGTCCATTGCGCTGCAATGAGAGCCAGCAGCGGGACGCCCGTTGATTGACTAAAGAACAACCGAAAGGGCCCCATCGGGGCCCTTTTTTTGTGGCAAAAAAAAAGCCCTGAGGCTTTTCTTTGGTAGCGGGACCGGGGATTGAACCCGGGACCTCATGATTATGAATCATGCGCTCTAACCGGCTGAGCTATCCCGCCAAAACGAGGCCGCGAAGATAGCACAGAGGATGCTACCTCGTAGCACGTACGATGGCTTTTTTTCGGAACCATGGACCAGTTCTCGTACACTTTCCTTATCTTGTAGGGTTATCCGATTCAAAAGGAATGAGTAAGGTTCGGTTCCAATGTGAGTTTCCGATTCGCAGTTCACGTGGCGTGCTGTACGCCGCCGTCAGCACACCCAGCGGATTGTCTGAATGGTTCTGTGATGATGTCAACATTCGGAACACCCGACATGAATTCGCTTGGAACGACGACATCTCCATCGCCCACTTGATCGCCAAGAAGCGTGACGAGTTCGTCCGGTTTCAATGGGAATCCCAAGAAGAAGGCCCAACGGACGCCTTTTTTGAGTTTCGAATCAAGGTAGATGCACTGACGGGTGACACCACTTTGGTCATCACCGATTTCGCATATCCTGAGGAATGCGAAGATGAACGAGGGCTTTGGGAAGCACAGGTAGAGCGGCTGCGGCAGGTACTGGGTGCTTGAACTCAAACATGAATCAAAAAAGGCCTCACCAAATCCTTGTATTCGTGAGTCCGGACGGCAATCCCACCCGTTTGGGAGACCGGGAGGTCATCAATGGATAAGAAATGCTCAGCCGCACGGGATACATCGCGTGCAATTTCCAGAACGCCACGTTCCGGAGGTTGCTGAGAACTACCCCGAATCCACAAGGTGGACAAGGGCGAGAAGCCCGTCGTCTGCACCATTTCATTCCAATCAGCCAAACGCTCCAATGGCCACACCAAGGAGACCACCCCTCGGCCATCCAGCAAACGCGTGGCCGCAGGCATCCATTGAACGAGCGGCATGGCATCTTCGTGACGAGCCAAGTTTCTCGCAGGATCTGGCGATTTGGGTTTGTTCTTGAAGAAGGGCGGATTGGAAACCACCCAATCCCATTTCGTCGCAGCGAATGCGCCAGCCCAATTCAAAAAATCAGCATGAACGATATCAACGCGATCCCGAAACGGACTTGCCCGAACATTCTCTGATGCTTGTTGTGCGGCATTTTCCTCAATCTCGATGCCAACGAATTGGGCGTTCGGAAAGCGCTGGGCCAGCATCAGGGATACGATTCCGGAGCCCGCACCGATTTCCAGGACGCGCAAGGGCTCCTCGGTTCCCCAATGTCTCCCAGCCCAGGCACCGAGCAGCAAGGCATCGGTGCCTACTTTCATGGCACAGCGGTCGTCTGCGATGGAAAACTGATGAAACCGGATGACCCGGTTGCGGGAGGTCCCCATTTTCTGTGACTAGGGCTTTCGGGTTCGGGATTTCCGCGCCGACCAGGTTTCGTAGGCAGGAAAATGCTCAGGACGGTCGCCCGGGTCTGACTCCCATGCCTTGCATTCATGTGCTGAGGATTGCATGGCGCGTGGCAACGCCTGATAAAGCCGGGTGCCCTCTTGTTTGTGCGACAATTGCTCATCCGTCACAGAGCCGATCCGCTGGGCCGGATGGCCCACGAGCAAACTCCGACTCGACCACTCCGTTCCCGCCTTGACGAAGGAAAGTGCGCCCACAATGCAGCCCTCGCCCAGCACCACATCGTCCATGACCACGGCATTCATGCCCACGAGCGATTCCGCACCGATGTGCGCCCCGTGGATGATGGCCCCATGCCCGATGTGTGCGCCAGCAGCCAGGTACACCCTGCCTTGGGGAAAAAGGTGCAACACACAATTCTCTTGGACATTGCAGCCTTCCTCCAAGACGATTTTGCCCCAATCTCCGCGCAAGACAGCGCCCGCACCGATGAAACAATCCGGTCCGATGGTCACATGTCCGATCACACTCGCCAATGGATGTACGTAACTGCTCGGGTGGATGACAGGCACCATGCCGTGAAAAGACTGAACCATGGGGTCAGGCTGCGGGGTTTTTGATCACTGTTGCATAGCCTTGGCCTACGCCAATGCACAAAGTCACCAGGGCAAAGCGCCCCCCCGAAGCGCGCAACCTCCGCGCTGCATGCAACATCAGCCGCGCACCCGTCATCCCCAGCGGATGTCCCAAGGCGATGGCACCACCGTTCGCATTCACCCGGCTGTCGTCATCTGCGAGGCCCATGGCACGCGTGCAGGCCAAAACCTGTGCCGCAAATGCTTCGTTGAGCTCTACCACGTCCAAATCGTCCCACCCCAGTCCCGCACGCTGCAGGGCGAGTTGGGAGGCCGCCACCGGCCCGATGCCCATGATGCGGGGAGGCACCCCGACCACGGCACTGGAAATCAACTGCGCCATCGGTTCCCAGCCCCCCAACTTCAGGCCGGACTCATTCGCCCAAAGCAACGCTGCCGCACCATCATTCAAACCGCTGGCATTCCCAGCGGTTACAGTCCCCCCCTTCCGAAATGCGGGCCGCAACGCCCCGAGCGCTTCCAACGTCGTGGCGGGCTTCACAAACTCGTCTTCAGAAAAAATCCGAACCGCTCCTTTGCGTTGTGGAATCTCCACCTCCGTGCATTCTTCGCGTCGAAATGCCTCGGACGCCACAGCCCGCCGTTGAGATCGCCATGCAAACGCATCCTGATCCTCCCGGGAAATCCCATGGAGCTCGGCCAAATTCTCCGCCGTCTCCCCCATCGCTTCCACCCCGTATTGCTCTGCCATCCTCGGATTCACGAAGCGCCAACCAAAACTGGAATCGAACAATTCACTATCGCGGCCCCAAGCTTGAGACGCTTTGCCCATGACCCAGGGACCCCGGGTCATGTGCTCGATTCCGCCCGCCAAGACCACCCTCCCCTCTCCGGCATGCAACATCCGGGCACCATTGACCGCCGCAGCCAGTCCCGATGCACAAAGTCGATTCACCGTCTCCCCGGGCACCGTGTCGGGCAGCCCTGCCAACAATGCCGCCATGCGCGCCACATTCCGGTTGTCCTCTCCCGCTTGGTTCGCACACCCGAGGATCACATCATCAATCCAGGCAGGATCCATGTTGGGATGGCGTTTCAGCAACGCCGACAACACCGATGCGGCCAAATCATCTGCCCGAACGGGCGCCAAACTCCCCTGAAAAGCGCCAATGGGCGTCCGGATTCCATCCACCAAAAATGCGTCCATGCGCTCAAGAAATCAGTTGATACTACGTTGGTAAAGATATGTCCCGTGGGTTGGAGGTTGGGGGGGTCTCAGGCCAAATTTGCCCATGCGCATCGGCATTCCTTCCACCTTTCCTCCCTACCGAGGGGGAATCGCGCAATTCAACCAAGCCCTGTTGCGGGCCCTAGAGGATGCAGGCCATGAAGTTCTCGCCATCAACTGGTCACGCCAATATCCCCGCCTGTTCTTCCCTGGGGAATCCCAGCTGGAAGCAGGGAGCGACCTGAGCGCTGGTCCCCCCGCTTTGCTCGACTCCATACATCCGGGAAGTTGGCGTCGGGTGGCCCAGCAGCTGGTAGCCAGTCGGATCGACGTCCTGGTGCTTCCCTTCTGGCATGCTGCATTGTCCCCCGCGATGACCTACTTGGCCCGTCGGGTCAAGCGAGACTTGGAGGCCATCGGTCATCGTGTTCAAGTGGTGGGCCTCATGCACAACGCATGCAGCCATGATGCCAGCGGTTGGGACACCTGGTTGGTGAGCAGGTTGTTGGAGCGTTTGGACCGGGCCTGGACCTTGAGTGCTCAGGTGGCCATGGAGTTGGAATTGATGCAAGCGGGTTTGGCCGTAGACGCGCTGTTTCATCCACTCTACGACCACTTCCCCGACTTGATTCCCCAAGCGGAGGCCAGAAAATTGCTCCATCTGCCTGCGCCGGGTGAGGGACATGTGGTCCTTTACTTCGGTCTCATCCGGCCCTATAAGGGTTTGGATGTGCTCATCGAAGCCATGTCGATTTTGAGAAA
>JBIKTK010000066.1:0-6200 GCA_044348125.1 Flavobacteriales bacterium
GAGGCTCGGATGACGGAAATCATTGAGCTTGTGAACTACGAAATCCGGAACTCCGGCATCTCGGACCAGCTCATCGGAGGCATCGTCCTCACCGGCGGCGGCTCCCAACTCCGGCACTTGCCCCAACTGGTTTCGTTCATCACAGGCATGGATTGTCGCATCGGTCTGCCCAACGAGTACTTGGTGGACAGCCCTGAAGAGGCAGCCGCTGGTCCGATGTTTGCGACGGGCATCGGGCTCGTCATCAAGGGTTTCGAGTCCATTCCTCTGCCCACGGAACCGGCAGTGCTCAACCGCGGCAGCCAACCCGTTTCGGAAATGCCGGAAGTCCCCGTGGAAGTAGACGAAACCGGACACGGCGAAGATGGGAACGGCCGAGACGAAGAACCCGAAACCGAACTCGGTGTGGTCTTCGAAGGGGGTGTAGAAGGGGAAGGCGAAGACACGGAGGGCTTTGTGGAGAACGAAGCGTCGTCCGGCTTCCTCCAGCGCATCCGAAAAATGAACGACAAGGTATTGAAGGACTTGCTGGATTTCTTCCAAAAAGACCAGGAAATGGCGGACGAATACGATGATTCGCCCCGCGAAAACCGCCGCCGCTGAACCCACTTTTGATTCTCCCCGATTACCCTAGCCTACCCCAACAGCTACCATGTCAGTGAACTTCTCTCCCTCGCAGTCCCTTTCCTCGGTCTCTCCCCTGCTCAGCCCCATCAAGGTCATCGGGGTGGGTGGCGGCGGTTCGAATGCCGTCAACACGATGTTCAACCGGGGCATCCAGGGTGTGGACTTTGTGGTGTGCAACACGGACGCGCAGGCCTTGCTGGCCAGTCCGGTGCCCAACAAGGTGCAACTCGGGGTCACCTTGACCAAGGGGCGCGGCGCGGGCTCTCTGCCCGAGGTGGGGCGCAACGCGGCCATCGAGAGCATGGACGAAGTGCTCCAGTTGGTGGGGTCCGACACGAGCATGGTTTTCATCACGGCGGGCATGGGCGGTGGGACCGGAACCGGTGCCGCTCCCGTCATCGCCCGGGCCTTGCGCGAACTCAACATCTTGACCGTCGGGATTGTGACCATCCCGTTTCAGTTCGAAGGCAAGCGCCGGACGAACCAGGCGGAACAGGGTTTGGCCGAAATCCGCGATGCAGTCGACACGCTGCTCATCATCCGCAATGACAAGCTGCGGGAATTGTACAGCGACCTGACCATGCGCCAGGCCTTCGCCAACGCGGACAACGTGCTGTGCACGGCCGCCAAGGGCATCGCAGAGGTCATCACGTTGACAGGGGAAATCAACGTGGACATGAACGACGTGAACACGGTGATGCGGAACAGCGGCCGGGCGATCATGGGTTCGGGCCGGGCCGCGGGCGAGGGACGGGCGCGCCGGGCGGTGCTCGAAGCGCTGGAGTCGCCGTTGCTCAACGATTTCGACATCCAGGGCGCGAACTTCGTCCTGCTCAACATCACCTACGGAACGGAGGAAATCCTCATGGACGAGATTTCCGAAATCACGGACCACATTCAGGAAGCTGCGGGCTCCACGGCCGAGGTGATTTGGGGCTACGGGGAGGATTTGTCTTTGGAAGACCAAATCTCCGTCACGGTGATCGCTACCGGATTCGAAGGAGTGGACATGGCAGCCTCGTCGCCACACAAGGAGGCGCGCCGCCAGCAGGTTCGGGTCTACATGGAGGAGCATGGCGCGGAGGTAGAAATGGCGGCGGCGCCGGTCGCGGCGCCGGTCGCAGCGCCGGTCGCAGCGCCGATGATCGAGCCCACCGCACCCCGGATGGGATGGACGCCCCAAATGCCGGAAGCGATCTCCCCTGCCGTTGCCCCGATGGCCGCTCCTTCCCTGGACGCGATTCCACGCGCTGAACTCTCATGGAACGTGACCGTTGAAAAGCGCAACCTAGAACCGACTGCCCACGAGGTTGTGGCCCAGGCGCCCGCCACCACACCCGAAGCCGTGACGGCCGATGCCCCCTACCTGCGCGAGGAGTTTCCAGTTGCAGCGACCCAGGTGCAGACCCCGGCACCGGAACCGACCCCGGCACCGGCAGCAGCACCCCCCGTGGCCGAAACGCGGGAGGAGGATGCCTTCGAATTGAAAGTCGTGGATGCCCCCGTGGCTTCTCAACCGACACCGGCACCGCGCCCATCTGCACCCCGAATCTCCTCGGACGAAATGCAAGCCCGCCAACGGGAGCGCGAAGAGCGCTTGCGGAACTTGCGGGGCAAGATGTCGACGAGTTTGGGCTACACCAGCCTGGAGCAAGAGCCTGCGTACATGCGGCGCAAAATCGTGCTCGATGACGTGGCGCCTAGCAACGAAAGCCACATGAGTGAGTACGCCATCTCTCCCGAAGCGGACGAGAACGGCCGGGTACACATGGTTCTGACGAAGAACAACGCGTTCTTCAACGACACGGTGGACTGAGGCATGGGGCTTTTCGACCAAATCAACGCCGGCATCACGGAGGCCATGCGCAACCGAGAAAAGGACCGGCTGGCCGCCCTGCGCGACGTGAAGAGCAAATATTTGCTGGAAGCGACCAAGGATGGCAGTGATCCCGCCGCCCTGCCGGATGCGGTGGGTTATGCCATTCTGGCCAAACTCCTCAAGCAACGCCAAGAGACCGCTGCGTTGTATGACGAGCAGGGGCGGGCGGATTTGGCCCAAGAGGAGCGGTCCCAAGGGGAATACATCGCGGCCCTGATGCCGCAACCGCTATCGGATGCAGAGGTGGCCACCGCAGTGGAGGCGCTGGTCGGTTCACTCGGCGCACAAGGCATGGGCGACATGGGGCGTGTGATGGCCGCGGCGCAAGAAGTTCTGGCGGGACGGGTGGACGGAAAGGTGTTGGCTGGCGCCGTCCGGTCTGCGCTTACACGTTGATTTTCTGTCTTTTAATGGTCTTTCTGTTTTTTAACATTCTGAAGGGCGGGCATGTAGGGAGTGGGCGATTGCTTGTCTAATTTTGTGCCGCCTTCGGGCAACATCTTTTTGAAAACCAAACCCTTTTCATATCCATGAAAATCCAACTCTCCTTGGCCGCACTCGCAGCCTCTCTCTTCTTCGCTTCTTGCGGAAACAACAACTCGGAAGCCACCACGGACGCGAATGCTGTAGACAGCAATGCAGTGGTTTTGACGGACGGTACTTACAACATTGACACCACGTCAGCCGAGATTTTGTGGACGGGCCGCAAAATCGGAGGTGAGCACCGCGGTACCATCAAGGCCATCGGCGGAGCGATCAACGTAACCGGCGGCAACATCACCAACGCCATGTTGAACATCAACATGAACTCCATCGCGGTAACTGATCTCGAGGGCGAAGAAGCTGCGAACTTGCAGGGACACCTGATGTCGGATGACTTCTTCGGAACCGCGAACTTCCCCGAAGCCACCATCAACGTGACGAACGTGACCATGGGTGAGGGTGGAATGTTGACGGTCTCTGGTGACTTGACCATCAAGGGCATCACGCATCCGTTCACCACGGAGGCAGCCGCTGTGAAGTCTGCCGGCAACTCCATCTCCATGAAGGGCAAGGTGGTTGTAGACCGCACGCTGTACGACATCAAGTATGGCTCTGCCAAGTTCTTCGCGGACATCGCAGACAAGGCGATCAACGACGAGTTCGACATCGAGTTCTCGTTCTCTGCGAACATGTGATTTGAGCGCCATGCGCTTTGAAAAGGGCTGCCTCCGGGCGGCCCTTTTTTTGTTCCACCCCTTGTTGCTTGTCCGCCCTACCTTTGGGGCCCCGAGGTTTGCATTCCATGCGCTGGACCAATTTCTTCGTTCACCCGGCAGACAACCGGTACACGGTATTCACCTTCCGCGATGCGGCGCTGGCGGCGGCGTTCGAGGCGGATTTGCGGGCGCATGGGATTCCTTTTGAAGCCCACCAAGAACCCGGTTCAGAGGGTGATGGCTCTGGGGAGCCCGGAGAGCCCGGGGCGCCCGGGGAGTCTGGGGCGCCCGGGGAGTGGCTGTACGGGGTGCACCGGGACCACCGGGAAAAGGCGATGCAGTTGAATCATCTGCTGGCGGCACGGACCCGTTCGGCATTCATCCCGCACCGGGGTTTGCGCTGGTTCATGCTGGCAGTCACTGGGCTCATGGTCTTGCTCGGGGGACTGGGGTACTGCCAGCGTGGGCAGGCGCAGGGCGGGTTGCCGGTGCTGCGGACTTGGGAGTTGGATGTGGTGCTTCAGTACCATCCCCTGTTGCCAGCCTTGGGGGCCGAAGGGTTGGAGGCTGCGGAGGGTCCGCTTGCTTTGCGACTGATTCCCACGGGAGGGACTGGGGCCGGGGTCCGGTTGCAGCGCAACTTCCGGGAGTCCTGGTCGGTCGCCACGGGGTTGCAGTACCACCGGCTCTGGACCGATTGGGCGATGGAGTTCACGCCGGATTCCCTGCAGCCGCAGGCGACGGTCCAGGATACGCTTCGGCTGCGCACCTTGCGCTACCGCATTCCTGTGCTGGGCAACGTTCGGGTCCCGCTCACGGCCACCCAGCGCCTCCACGCCGGCGCAGGCTTTGCCCTCGATCTCCAACCCAGTGACGTCTTCACCGCCGGCTCCCAATTGCGCGACTCGGTCTTCCACGACTTCAGCGCCGCCATCAACCGGACGCGCTGGTGGTCCCTTCCCCTGATGGTGGAGCTGGGCTGGTCCTGGACCTCGCCGCGCAGCACCTCCGCCTTCCGCTCCGTGTACCTCGGGGGGTTGATGAGCCGGACCCTCGGGGACACCCATTGGGGCGAGGCGAACTGGTCCCAACCTGGCCAAGCCGGCAGGGTGCGCCTGTGGCTCGGCGACACCGTGGCCGCCATCGAGCTCCGGCTGGGATTGCGCTGAGCCTTACTCCACCCAGGTCGTCACATACTCCAGCGGCTTCCGGTGCCCTTGCGGCCACTCCCCTGCTGGGTAGCCCATGTAGAACAGCCCCAACAACTTCCCTTCTGGTGGCAACCCCACGAACGCCTTCACCTCGTCTCGGTACATCCAACCGGGGGTGGACCAGAATCCACCCACCCCGTGCGCAGTGCAAGTGAGGTACATGTTTTGGACTGCGCAAGCCACCGCCTCAATTTCTTCCAGCTCGCGGATGCGCCCGTTGGGATCGGGAACCATGCCCACCGCCACCAGCGCCGTGCAACGCTCGCCGCGGGCGACCAGCTTGTCGAACGTGGAAGGGGAGAACTTCTCCTCCGGGGTGGCCGCGCGGTACCATTGGGCCAGTTGCGGCCCGATCACCGCCATGCCCGCCCCATGGTAAGCCGTAAAGCGCCAAGGCTGCGTCATCCCGTGCGTCGGCGCCCAAGTGGCATTCGCGAGCACCAACTCCACGATTTCGCGGTGCACCGCACGCGTGGAAAATTGCTCCGGCTGGATGCTCCGCCGGTCGCGGATGACCGCCGTGATTTCGCTCAAGTTGTGCCGCATGGGTTCCCGTTTTCTGCAGGCCAAATTTACATCCCCCCTGCCCCTCGTACCTTTGTTTGCATGGAGAGTTACTTGATCACGGGAGGCGGGACGGGCATTGGGGCCGCTGCTGCGCGGGAATTGGCCAGCCGGGAGGGGGCACGGGTGCTGTTGGTGGGACGGCGTCACGCCCCGTTGGAGGCGGTTCTAGCCTCCCTGGGAGATGGCGGGCATGTCTGCCTCGTGGGAGATGTGGCCGACCGGGAGTGGCTGGTGTCCGCGCTGGCGAGTGAGGCGGCAGACCTGACCCGCCATCCGCTGGTGGGCGTCTTCGCGAATGCCGGCATCGGCGGGGGCAACGCTTTCGAGGACGGCCCGGAGGCCGACCGCTGGGACGAAATCCTCAGGGTGAACCTGACGGGCGCCTACGTGACCGCCATGGCCGCCCGGCCCTGGCTCTTCGCGGCGCCCTCCGACCGGCCTCGGCACCTCGTTCTGACCTCGAGCATCCTGGCCCGCTTCGGCGCCCCTGGGATGACGGCCTACGCCGCCGCCAAGACGGGCCTCCTCGGCCTCATGCGCTGCCTCGCCCTCGAGTGGGCCTCCGCGGGCGTTCTGGTCAACGCCATCTGCCCCGGCTGGGTCGAGACCGAGATGGCCGTTTCCCGCCTCTCCGACATGGCCCAAGAAAGCGGCATCTCCCTGGACCAATGCATCCAGCACCAAACCCAATCCGTCCCCACGGGACGCTTCGCCCAA
>JBIKTK010000067.1:0-6181 GCA_044348125.1 Flavobacteriales bacterium
GCACCGCCGCATCCACATCCGATTCCCCGCGTGGAAAATCGACCCCGACGGAAGCGCCCTCCCCGCCCACTGGACCTGGCACACCCCCGCCGAGAGCGCCGCACGCCCCCTCCCGCAGCCAGTGACAAAGGCACACCCCACGCTCACAAAATGGCTGGAAGAGATTTGAACTTTCGTCCCTAAATTTGGCCAAATGGCAGGCATCAACAAAGTCATCCTCGTCGGCAACCTCGGGCGGGATCCGGAAGTGCGTTATACGCAGGCCCAGGTCCCCGTGTGCTCATTCCCGATGGCCACCTCCGAGACCTACAAGGACCGGCAAACCGGCGAGCGCGTCACGCAAACAGAATGGCACAACATCGTGCTGTGGCGTGGCCAGGCCGAAGTTGCTCAGCGGTTCCTGCGCAAGGGCTCCCTGGTGTACATCGAGGGGAAGCTGCGGACCCGCAACTGGGAGGACCAGCAGGGCCAGCGGCGCTACACCACCGAGGTCGTTGGGGAGGTGCTCCAGTTGCTTGACCGCCCAGATGGCCCGCCGTCTCAGGGGGCCGCAGACGGCTCCCGGGGCATGCCGCCGCAGGGGCACACCCTGCAACCCGATCCAGTGGCGGCCCAGGCCGCGGCAGCGGCCCCGGTGGCGGCCTCTGTCCCCCCGGTTGCTCCCGTGGCACACGACCTGGGCCTGCCCGCCGATTTCGGGGCCTCCCAGCACGACGAACCCACCGAAGACCTCCCCTTTTGACCGCTGACCCCTCCCCAACATGCTGGGCGTGATACCTGTTGCTGCAACCGGGACAGAGGTCGGCGTTTGGCCTTTCCTCTCGATCGGCATTTTGCTGGTTTGCAGTGCGCTGGCCAGCGCCTCCGAGGTGGCTTTTTTCTCCCTGTCCCCTGCGGACATTCAAACGCTCCAATCCCGCAGCAACCAGCAGCCAAATTCCCAGGCCCAGCGGGTCCTGGACCTGCTCAAATCTCCTGACGCAGAGCGTGCGCCCAGAAACTTGTTGGCCACCATCCTGGTGCTAAACAACCTCGTGAACATTGTCATCATCCTGATTTCCACGGTTATTGCCGAGCAGCTCTTCCCCGCAGGCAGCATTTCGGCGTTCTGGAAGTGGATGCTCAACATCGTCGGCATCACGGGAATGATTGTCCTCTTCGGCGAGGTGATGCCCAAGGTTTACGCGACGCGCCATGGATTGTCCATCGCCCAAAACATGGCCCTGCCACTCACTTGGGCGCAGCGCATTCTTCAGCCGGTCTGGCGTCCTCTGGTGCGCATGGGGGGCTGGATTGACCGCCGTTGGGGTGGCCGCGCAGAAGCCCTCTCCGTGACGGACTTGGAGCAAGCCCTGGTGCTGACAGAAACCGAGGAGCGCACCGAAGAAGAAAAACGCATCCTCGAGGGCATTGTTGCCTTGGGCTCCAAGGACGCAAAGCAAGTGATGACTGCACGAACGGACATGGAGTCCATCGCATCCCATGAGCCCTGGAAGCGGGTTTGTGAAGTGGTGTTGGAAAGTGGCTACTCGCGCATCCCAGTGCACAACGGCAGCCCTGACCACATCCTGGGCATCCTACATGTGAAGGACCTCATGCCCTACATTGGCACCGAGGAGTTCGATTGGGTCTCTTTGCTCAGACCCGCTGGGTTCATCCCAGAGAACAAAAAAATCGATGACCTGATGCGGGATTTCCAGCAGAGAAAGCAGCACTTGGCCATTGTTGTGGACGAGTATGGAGGCACCAGTGGGCTCATCACGCTCGAGGACATCATTGAGGAAATCGTGGGAGAGATCGCTGATGAATTCGACGGCGAAGACCTGCATTACTCGAAGCTGGACGACCGAACCTACATCATTGAAGCAAAAACCACCTTGATTGATGTTTACCGTTTGCTGGATTTGTCCGAGGAAAATTGGGAGGCTGCGAAAGGCGAAAGCGACACCTTGGGCGGATTCATCACGGAGCAAGCCGGCAGGTTGTTGCGCAACGGAGAGCGCATCCACTTTGATGGCGTGGAAATGACCATCGATGCGGCGACACCGCGAAAGTTGCTTCGGGTGAAGGTGGAGTTGCCGTCGGAAGGATTTGCCCATGAAGCCTGACCATTCCAGGGCGTTCCGAGGCGCCCCACCGGGCGGGTGGGGTTGGTTGAGCTGGGCATTGGGCTGTGCTGGGCTGCTGGCAATCGGTTGCCAAGACCCGCCCCTGCCAAGGCCCAAGGGTTATTTCCGGCTGGAAGTGCCCGAGGCCACCTTCATCCCCAAAACGACTCCTTGTCCCGTTCAATTCGAAGCTCCCACGGATTCGCACATGGAGTCCGCTGCCGTCCCTCCAACGTCCCCGTCACCAGAGGAAGGGCAAAATTGTTGGTTCAATTTGGCCTATCCCCAATGGAAGGCGCGATTGCATTGCACCTACATTCCCCTCAAGGGAGACCTGGAAACCAGGCTTCAAGAAGCCCACGACATGACGTTCAGCCACGACATCAAGTCCTCGGGCATCGCAAAACGGCGGTTCACTTTCCCGGATCATCGGGTGCATGGGCTGGTGTATGAACTGGATGGCCCTGTGGCGACACCGCTGCAGTTTTTTGCCACGGACTCGGTGAACCATTTCTTGCGGGCTGCGCTCTATTTCGAACATGTTCCCAACCCGGACAGCATCGCTCCTGCGTACGACCGCATCGCCCAGGACGTAATCCACCTCATCGAAACGCTGGAATGGACTCCTTGAGGGCCTCAGCCCCCGATTGGGTTGTGGATTTTGGAAACTCTCGGGTCAAATTGGGGGTATTCACAGGACCCGAGGACCCGGTCGTGTTCAGGGACCAGGAAGCATGGTTGCATGCCCAGGAACAAGTGGCAGCAGGAAAGCCACCCCATCGCATCCTTTGGGCTGCTTCAGGGGCAGTCCCAGCGGCTTGGAAAAGCTGGCGAAAGCAACTGACTGGTAGGAACGGTGGTCCCCATTTTCATGAACTGAATCCGGGTTGGGAGCCCCCTTTTGCGGTCCAAATCGCAGGCAGGTTCACCTTGGGTTTGGACCGTTTGGCCCATGCCGCCGCGGTGATTGCGCGTGACCCAGAGGCCCATTGGATGGTGGTGGATGCGGGAACCATCCTCACTTGTGACCTGATTGTCAAGGGTTGTCTGGTGGGAGGAACCCTGTCTCCTGGCATGGACATGCGTTTCCTTTCCATGTACCAGGGCACAGCCCGTCTGCCCTGGCTGGCAGGCTGGCGAGACATGCTGCCCAGAACCGCGCCCTCATCGGGTGAACCCAAAACCCCGCTCCCGGGGGTAGGCCATGAGACGGTCACAGCCATGCTGCTCGGGGTCCGAGACGGGATGCGAACAGAGATTCTGGGCAGGGCCACCCTCTGGGAACAACATGCTCACCCACTGAAGATCATTTTAACGGGTGGTGACGCCCATTTCTTGGACTTCAACGGGGGCGGCTCCATTTTTGCAGACGACAAACTCACCCTGCGTGGATTTCACGCACTACTCAAGCACCTTGCGGAAACCAATTGACCACCGCCCCCAACCCATTTCAGGGTTCCTGAAGGCAATTGCCTTGTTCATGGGCTGCAGTCCCGCTTGGGTTGGGGCACAGTGGAATGAACTCTCGCCATACTCGAGGTTGGGGTTGGGGTTGACCTCGGAGGTGGTCCATACCCACCAAATCGGTTTGGGCGGTGCGTCCAGCACCGTGTTTGACGCTTATGCTTACAATCCAGGCAACCCTGCCTCGGCGGCATTGTTGTCAAAGACCACCCTGCAAGGAACGGCAGCCTTCCACGGTCTGCAATGGGTCGGGGACACGCAACGGAGCACCGGCACGTGGGGCACCACCGGACCGATGTCCTTTGTCGTGAAACGCCAAGGAGGGCACCAAGCCTTCCAATTGGGGTTGGCTCCGAGCCGGACAACGGGTTACCTCATGGCCCAAAACCGAGACGAACCCGGTGTAGGGCCGGTGCGCATGAGCTATGAAGGGTCAGGAGGCATCAACCAAGCCACACTGGGGTGGGCCCGGAGCTGGCGTCGGATGTCTCAGCAGGTCACTGAAAAGGATACGCTGCTGGTGGCAAAAACCCAGCTCGCTGTGGGGGCACAATGGGTCTATTTCTTCGGCCAAACCGAGCACAAAGCACGCATCGATGTGGCGGACCCGACCTTCCTAGACCACCAAAGCGAACTCAACTCTGCCTGGCGGGGTCTCAGCGGAGAGCTGGGATTCCAGCTCGAACATCGGTTGGGAAAACAACTCCCCCAAACCGATGCAAACGAGTGGCAATCCAAGTTGCTGTTGGGGGGCACCTACCGACCTCAAACCACCCTGTCTACTGACAACGTTCGAGGCTCCTTCTTGACCCAAACCCTGGGTGGCATCGTCGTCCCCATCGATACGGCGTCTTACCACGAATCTGCAGAAGCAACAAGCGCGATGCCGCAACGGTGGACCTTGGGAGTGGGCTGGCTCTTCGAAAAAAACTCAGGGCAGCGCGCAGAGATTCACTTGGACTATAAAGTACAGGACTGGAGCGCGGTAGCCGACTTGTTCGACTGGAACCCCTTGGGAACTGAGATGACTTGGGGCACGGCCCGAAGCATGCACCTCGGGCTCGCGTGGAGCCCAACGATGGGTGGCAGCCGTGCGCTCGCCTCCACACCCCGAACCTACCGGTTGGGTTTCGCTCGAGGCCAGGAAGCTGTCGTGGTTCAAGGAAGTCCACTTGAATTCCAGAGGTGGACTTTGGGAGCCAGCCTGCCCTTGGGCGCGGGTCGCTCTTGGAGCCGGATCCACTTTGGCATGGAACTTGGGAAGCGTTGGACAAGTGCCCAAGTAAGCCACCATGAAAACCTCCTCCGTTTCGAAGTCGGCGTATCTTTGTCGCCGTTTTTCAAGAACAATTGGCTTGTTCGAAGACTTTATGATTGATCCATCGGCCCAGACCCAACGCAAAATGAAACCTCTTTTCCTCACCTGGATGCTCTGCTTCGGAGCCCTGACGCTGGTTGCACAAGAAAACAAATACGGTGCGACTGAAGAGCAACAACGCGCATGCAAAGAAGCATTGAACATCTACAAGGGATACCTGAAGCAAGGCGACCTGGCAGAAGGTTACGTTCAGTGGCAGAAGGCCTGTGCAGTCTGCCCGGAGAGCGTATCAGAGTCCCTGTATGCCGATGGGGTCAAGTTGATCAAAAGTGAACTCGAGGCGTCTGAAAAGGCAGGTACAACAGACCGAACCGCGGTGCTGCGTGATAGCCTTTTTGCGACCTACGACCAGCGGATGGCGTTGTTCCCGTCTACGAACTCCAAACCCAAAAACCGATGCATTGTATTGAGCTTCAAAGCACAAGACTATGCCAAGTTCTTCAAAGATGACCCCATTGGTGCCAACGCCCTCTACAAGGAATGTGTGGAGTGCCTCCAAGAGGAGACCAATGCCGCCACGTTGAGCGCGTACTATTTGACTTCCTTCTATGCGATGAAAAAAATGGAAGGCGAAGCTGCGCAGAACAAATTGGGGGAGATGCTGACCGATTACCTGATGTTATTAGACTATGCAAACACCGCCATCGAAAGGCTCCAAGCCCAGGAACCCAGCGAAGACCGTGAGAAAGATCTGCTATCCTACCAAAAGGTGAAAGGCAATCTGGATGAGGTATTTGTTACGATTGCCAAGTGTGACGACATGGTGCCCGTGCTCGAAAAGAAACTGGCGGAAGCACCCAGCGACGCGGTGCTCCAACGAAAGATCTTGAGCTTGCTCAACAAGAAAGAATGCACCGACAGCCCGCTCTACCTCCAGGTGGCTCAGGCGGTACACAAAGTAGAGCCTCAAGCAGCCAGTGCATTTGCCATCGGCAACATCCTTCTCAAGAACCGTGACTTCAATGCGGCCCTGCCCTACCTCGAGCAAGCTGTTGAACTCTGCGGGAATTGCGCGGAAAAGGAACTGTACCTGCTCAAAACCGGTCAAGTGAGTTCGTTCCTCGACCGTTTCTCCAGTGCCAAGAGTTATGCTCGTCGGGTACTGGACATCAACCCGAACAGCGCAGAGGCTTACATGTTGATCGGTGACGCCATCGCTGGCAGTGCAGGGGCCTGCAACGATGGAGCACTCGGCACACGTGCCGCGTATTGGATCGCGGCCGATTACTAT
>JBIKTK010000319.1:0-6169 GCA_044348125.1 Flavobacteriales bacterium
TTTGGCCCAGGACGAGCAGGATGCCGGCCAGCAACCCCGCGCCGCCGCCCACCGCGTGGATGATCAGCCCTTGCAGCGAGAATGCGCGCTCTAAGGCGCTGCCCGTCAGCCCGATGGCTTGGAGCACAGCGATGTCTTCGCGCTTGTCGAGGATGAGCATCGTTAGCGACGCCATCACGTTGAACGCCGCGACGACGAGGATGAAGCTCAAAATCAAGAAGGTGGCCCACTTTTCCGCCCGGTTCGTGGCGTGGATAAGGCGGTTCTTTTCAGCGAGCGTGCGGATGCGGGCTTCCGGGCCAAGCTGCAGGAGGGCGGCCGCGGCTTCGGGGTCGACGCCGTCCGGTGGGCGGACTTCGTACCGGCTCACTTGGCCCGATCGGTCGAACAGGTCGCGGGCGGCATCGAGGGGCAGCAGCACGCTCCGCGCATCGATGTCCGCGTTGACGCTGAGCACGTCGCACGCCACCACTTGGCGGGACCGGAAGGCGCGCTCCCCTGACCGCGCCAGCGACTTGCCCCGGATGGGCGCGCCGAGCGTCAGGACGGCGGCTTGGGAACCATCGACCGCCACCCCGAGCCGGTTGCGGACGCCGGCCCCAAGCGTCGCACACGGCGCCCCGGCCCAAACTTCTTGCCACGCCCCGCCCACAAGCCCGCGCTCGAGATCGGTCGCTTCTGCAAACCGCGCGTCGATGCCCAGCACCGACACCACCACGGGCTCCCCGTCGACCCCCCGCAACACCGCCTGCTCTTCGACGACCGGCGCCACGACCGCGCCGGGCAGCGCCGCCTCGATCCACGGCCCGAGCGTGTCGGACAGCACCGCCCCTTCGGTCGGAACCACGGCCCATTCTGCGTCGAGCGTCCCGAACAATTCCTCGACCACATCGCCGATGCCGTTGAACGCGCTGAGCACCGCCACCATCGCAGCCGCCACCGCACCGATGACGAACATCGAAATCCCCGAAATCACGTGGATGAGGTTCCGCGATTTGCGGCTGAACACGTAGCGGCGCGCGAGGCGCAGGGGCAGGTGGACCATCGGTTCGGCAAGTTACCTTTAAACCATCATGCGCGTTCGACGTCTTCCTGCCATGAAGTTGCTCCGTCGGATGGGGTGGGTAATTGCCGCGCTCGGGCTGCACCCGGCTGCGGCCCAAACCTACTTCCCGCCCGTCCCCGCCGCCTCCGCCCCGTGGGAAACGGTGGACCCTGCGGCCCTCGGTTGGTGCCCAGAGGCCGTCGAGGCGCTCCATGCCTTCGCCGACTCCACCGGCTCCCGGGCCCTCCTAGTCCTCCAGGGCGGGCGCATCGCCGTCGAGGGCTACTACAACGGCCACGGCCCGGACAGCGCGTGGTACTGGGCCTCGGCAGGCAAATCCGTGATGGCGGCGCTCTGCGCCCGCGCCATGGCCGAAGGCGACCTCACCCCCTCCACGGCGGTGAGTTCCCTCCTGGGCCCCGGTTGGTCCTCCGCATCCGCCCCCACCGAGTCCAGCATCACGGTCTCCCACCTCCTCACGATGACCTCTGGCTTCGACGACGGCGTCCCCGACGACGACTGCTGGGCCCCCGAATGCTTGGTCCCCCTCGCCGCTCCCGGCACGCGGTGGGCGTACCACAACGCCCCGTACCACATCTTGCACGAAGTGCTTCCGGAGGCCACGGGCCTGTCCGTGAACTTTTTCCTGAACAACCGGGTCTTCGCGCCCATTGGCGCCGCCGGCCTATATGTGCAGTTCGCGAACGAACCCTGGAACAGGGTGCTGGTTTCGAAAGCACGCGATGCGGCGCGGTTTGGGCTGCTGGCGGCCCGAGGCTGGCAGTGGAACGGGCAGTACCTCATCGCCGACAGCAGCCTGCGAGCGGCCCTTACGGCCCCGTCGACAGCGCTGAACCCGTCGTACGGCTGGCTGTGGTGGCTCAACGGCGGCCCCACGCACCGCATGCCGTCTTCCCAGGTGGTCTTCAACGGGCCCATGGTGCCTGCGGCGCCGCCGGACCTCCGCATGGCCCTCGGGCGGGATGACCAAAAGGTGTGGGCCATCCCTTCGCTTGACCTTGTGGTGGTCCGGCTCGGCGAAAATCCGGCCTTCCCCAGCCTCGCCGGCTTCGATTACAACGCCGCCCTCTGGTCGCGCCTGTCCGCCGTACTCCTCGGCTGTTGCCCCGCCGACCTCGACGGCAGCGGCACGGTGGACGTCCAGGACCTCTTGCTGTTCTTGCCCGGTTACGGCTGCCTCGCCGGCTGCCCGGCCGACCTCAGCGGCGACGGGGCCGTAGGCACAGCCGATCTGAACCTACTGCTGGCTGCCTACGGCACCCCCTGTCCTTGACCCTCAGCCCTTGAGTGCCCGCTCGAGCTCGTCCACCCGGTCGAGGCTGTCGTCGAGGTAGAAGTTGAGTTCCGGGACGATGCGTACCTGTTTGCCGATAAGGGCGCCCAGCTCCTTGCGGATGCGCCAGCCTTCCTCCTTCACCGCCTGCAGCGCAGCCTGTTTGTCGCTTACACCCATGAAGCTCAGGTACACTTTCGCCAGCCCGAGGTCGGGCGCCATGCGCACCGTCGTAACGGTGATGAATAGCGGCCCAAACCACGCGCGGCCGTTCCGTTGCAGCAGGGTCCCAAGGTCGCGCCGAATCAACTCGGCCACTTTTTCAGATCGGATGGACATCAGTACAGGAAGGAGTTGTACGGGTAGCGCACCTCGTGGATGGTGCGCACCTGGGTATAAAGCAGGTCGCGCAAGGGGTCGAGGCCCGTGCGTTCGTGGGCGGAGATGAACGCTACGGCACGACCGGTCCGCTCGAACCTTTCGCGAATCGACTCCATTTGCTCCTCCGCGGTGGGTCCGAACGGCTCTTCGACGAGCCGGTCGATTTTGTTGAACACCAGCACGGTCGGCTTGTCCGCACTCCCGATTTCGCCGAGAGTTTTCTCAACGACGGCGATGTGGTCTTCGAATTGGGGGTGTGAAATGTCCACGACGTGCAGGAGCAGGTCGCTTTCGCGCGTCTCGTCGAGGGTGGATTTGAACGACTCGATGAGTTGGTGCGGGAGTTTACGGATGAACCCGACGGTGTCGGTCAGCAGGAACGGCAAGTTTCCGATGACCACCTTGCGCACGGTGGTGTCGAGTGTGGCGAACAGCTTGTTCTCGGCGAAGACGTCGCTCTTTGAGAGCAGCGTCATGAGGGTGGATTTGCCCACGTTCGTGTAGCCGACCAGGGCCACGCGGACCAGGGCGCCGCGGTTGCCGCGTTGGGTGACCAACTGCTTGTCGATGGCCGCCAGTTCTTCCCGCAGGTGGGCGATGCGGTCCCGTACGATCCGGCGGTCCGTCTCGATTTCCGTTTCGCCAGGCCCCTTCATCCCGATGCCGCCCTTTTGCTTCGACAGGTGGGTCCACATGTTCGTGAGGCGCGGCAGAAGATACTGGTATTGAGCAAGTTCTACCTGCGTCTTCGCATGAGCCGTGCGGGCGCGCGAAGCGAAGATGTCGAGGATGAGGTTCGGGCGGTCGAGGATTTTGCGTTCGGGGATCTCCTTCTCGAGGTTGCGAAGCTGTGTGGGGCTCAACTCGTCGTCGAAGATGAGCATGTCGATGTCGTGCTCTTCGACGTACTCTTTGATTTCCTGCACTTTACCGGACCCTATGAAGGTGCGGACGTCTGGATGGTCGAGGGATTGGATGAAGGTTTTGCGGGTGATGGCGTTCGCCGTCTCCGCGAGGAATGCCAGTTCGTCGAGGTACTCTTCGGCCTGTTCCCGCCGCGTACGCCCGCTGACCAAACCTACCAAGACGCAAGTCTCCTGCGGCTTTTCCGTCGGAATGAGCTTCTTTTCAAGCATGGTACCGGCTCAGCGCCGCAAGGTCTCGAGGTGATCGGCCACGGCCGCGATGGCCGCATCGTCCAGCACACCTTGTTGCGGCGGCATGGTTCCCTTTCCGTAGGTAATCAGTGCGATGCGGTCCTCGCGGGAGAGGGTGGAGGTGGACAGGTCGGGCGCTCCTGCGAGCATCAGCTTCCCGTCTTCCCCGTGGCACATGCCGCACTTTAGGGCATACGTTTTTGCGGCCTCCGCGGCTGAAATTGCCGCGCCGCCTGCTGCGGATTCCCCTGCGGAAGGTGCCT
Source organism: Flavobacteriales bacterium (assembly GCA_044348125.1). GTDB lineage: Bacteria > Bacteroidota > Bacteroidia > Flavobacteriales_D > Sanyastnellaceae > CAMCYM01. Next base: position 4,141 of record JBIKTK010000319.1, read on the forward strand.
CCCCGCCACAACCGACTCCGGCCGCCACGGTTCCAGCCGCAAGAAGCAGGAGTGCAAAATGACGCTGCATCAGAACCAGCCGTAGGCTTCGAATCCGGCCCGGAACGGCCACGGAATCAGGGCGAGGATGAGGAGCAAGGCGAGGGAGAACCACAGGGCCTGTGCGCGGAACCGCGCGGCATCGGTCGAAGCGCGCTTCGAGAGGCTGTAGCCGAGCGTACCGAAAACGATGGCCACAATCATGCCGGTGATGTGTTCGACGGCAAAAAAGCGCAAGCGGGCGTTCGACATCACGTCGGGTTGATCGAACAGCGCTACGCCGTTGGGTCCATGGATGTACAGCGCCAGACCGAGCACGAGCTGGAGATGCAGTGCAATCATGGTGAAGAGCCCCAGCTTGCGGTGGCCGTCTGTGAAGGCGGCGCCGCTGCGTAAGCCGACGATGGCGCGCACGGCTGCGACGAGCAGGAGTATGAGGACGACCCAGCGCAGGGTGCCGTGCAGGTGATTGAGTCCGGTGATCATGGTCCCAAAGATAGCGCCCCCCGACCGCCGCTGGGGCTGCCGGGGGGCGCATGCTGCAATCCGCCGTCCGTCAAACCACGCCTTGGTCGATCATCGCGTCGGCGACCTTGACGAAGCCGGCGATGTTCGCGCCACGCACGTAGTCGATGGAGCCGTCGGGGTTCTTCCCGAACTGGACGCACTGGGCGTGGATGCTCTTCATGATGCCGTGGAGGCGACCGTCGACTTCTTCCCGGGTCCAGCTCAGCCGGAGGCTGTTTTGGGACATTTCAAGGCCCGACGTGGCAACACCACCCGCATTCGAGGCCTTGCCCGGAGCGAACTGCACCCCGCCTTTTTGCAAGGCGGTGATGGCCTCCGGCGTCGAGGGCATGTTCGCGCCTTCCGCCACACAGATGCAGCCGTTTGCGATGAGCTTCGCAGCGTCTGTGCCGTGCAGTTCGTTCTGCGTCGCGCAGGGGAAGGCGAGGTCGCACTTCACGCCCCACGGCGTTTCTCCGGCGTGGAACGTCGCACCCGGGAATTGTGCTACGTATTCTTGGATCCGCCCGCGGCGCACATTTTTCAGATCCATCACCCACGCGAGTTTCGCCGCATCGATGCCCGCAGGGTCGAGGATGTAGCCCGAAGAATCGCTGAGCGTCAGCACGCGGGCGCCGAGCTGGATGCACTTCTCGGCCGCATACTGGGCGACGTTGCCGGACCCGGACACGACCGCCGTCCGGCCGGACAGGGTGAGGCCCTTCGTGGCCAGCATCTCCTGGGCGAAGTAGACGCACCCGTAGCCGGTGGCTTCCGGGCGGATGAGCGAGCCGCCCCACTTGATGCCCTTGCCGGTCAGCACGCCTGTGAATTCGTTCCGCAGGCGCTTGTACTGGCCGAACAGGAATCCGATTTCGCGTCCGCCGACCCCGATGTCCCCGGCGGGAACGTCGGTGTCTGGGCCGATGTGGCGTGCGAGTTCCGTCATGAAGCTTTGGCAAAAGCGCATGACTTCCGCATCCGATTTGCCCTTCGGGTCGAAATCAGAACCGCCCTTGCCACCGCCCATGGGCAGCGTGGTCAGCGAGTTTTTGAAGACCTGCTCGAAGCCCAGAAACTTCAGGATGCCCAAATTCACGGAGGGGTGGAAACGCAAACCGCCCTTGTACGGGCCGATGGCGCTGTTGTATTCCACGCGGAATCCGCGGTTTACCTGGACCTCGCCGGCGTCATTCGTCCACGGAACGCGGAAAATGATGGTGCGTTCGGGTTCCACGATGCGCTCGAGGATGCGGTGCTGCTTGTACTTCGGGTTCGCCTCGATAAAGGGAATGACAGTTTCGGCCACTTCCTGAACCGCTTGGAGGAACTCCGGTTCGTTCGGGTTGGACGCGCGGACGCGGTCCATAAAGGCGTCGATGTGCGCCTGGTGGGGGTGTGACATGAACGTATGATTGACGTTTCGGCGGGCGAAATTAGCTCAAAGGCACGCGGTACGGCCGCCATCCACCGGCAAATTGAT
>JBIKTK010000068.1:0-6155 GCA_044348125.1 Flavobacteriales bacterium
ATTTTTTCTGGGCATTCCCCGCACCGGTTTCTGCAACCTCCACGGCGACCGCCGGGAATCCATTCACACGCAACCCGAACATGCCGGGTTCCACCACGTACTTCAGATCTCGGCCTATGAAGCCCATCTCCTGCACAGGGAGTCGGAACTCCGCTTCACCCTGGGCCCCGGGGGCGACCTCCACCCTACGCCAGGCACGCAGTTGATCCACTGCAGGGGTGATGCTTGCGACGCTGTCCTGGCTATACAACTGCAGAACTTCAGAAGCAGCCGAGCCCTCCCGTCCTCCGGCATGTTCATAGCGGACGGTCACCCGCACGGTGTCCTGCAAGCCATAGGTGGCGCGATCGGTGGTCACGCCCGTGATGGCGAGGTGTGCATAACCCATACCGGAACCGAAAGAGAACAGCGGCTGGAAGGCCTGGTCCGAAAAATCGGTGTGGATGCGGTCGGTGTATTTGTGGTCGTAAGCTGCGTGCGACGAAGGGTGACGGGGCCAAGTAAACGGCAACCGGCCCTCGGGCTGGATGTCTCCTGCGAGCACCTGGGCAATGGCCTGCCCACCGAAATCACCTGGCAAGTAGGCCATGAGCACGGCATCCGCCACCGATTCCACCGCCGCGAAGGTCCGGGGACGGCCCCCGATGTACACCAGCACCACCGGAACACCGGTCGCGCCCAAGGCCCGGACCAAGTCCTGCTGGTTCGCCGGCAAGTTCAGGTCTTCCAGATCACCGGGTTTCTCGGTGTACGGCATCTCTCCACAGAACACCACCACCGACGTCGGCCGCTGTCGGGCCACAGCCGCCTGCACGGTGCGGATGGCGGCGGCGTCGAAGTCTATGGCCAAAGGCACGAAATCAGCACGCCCACCCGCCTCTGTCCAACGCTCCGAAACGGCCTGCCATGCGGTGGGCCTTCCGGGCGTATTGTACGTCGTGTCCAGTCCTTGCCACGTTCCTGTCCAGCCTCCATTGAGCGCATTGAGCGAATGCGCCGTAGGCCCCGTCACCAGGATCCGCGCTGCGGGGTCCAACGGCAACAGCGGCTGTGCCCCCACCGAATCATTCCGCAGCAGCGTCATCGACCGCCCTGCCACCCGCAGCGCAAGCGCCTCGAAGGCCGGCCGTTCTGGGTCCGCCGAGGGATCCACCGACCCCGCCGCCGGCAACGCGCCGCCATGAAACAACCCCAAGTCGTACTTCATTCCCAAGATGCGGCGGACGCTCTCGTCGAGCCGGGCCTCCGCAACCGTCCCCTCCTTCACCAGCTCCAACAACAACTTCGGAAACTCCAAATCCACCGGAACCATCGCCATATCGATGCCCGCCTCGATCGCCATCCGCACCGCATCCTTGTAATTCGCCGCCACCTTGTGCCGTGTGTACAGGTACTTCACATCCTCCCAATCCGTGACCACCACCCCCTCAAAGCCCAGCTCCTTCCGCAACAAATCCTGCAACACCCAGCGGTCCGCATGCACTGGGATGCCATTGATTTCCCCACTGTTCACCATCACCGACATCGCCCCGGACGCAATGGCCCGCTGGAAAGTGGGCAGAAAATACGTCCGCAAGGCACGCTCCGGAATCCAGGCCTGCGTCCGGTCCTTGCCCGAAAGCGACTGGCTGTAACCCAAGAAGTGCTTCATCGTGGCCGCCACAGGGGCCGGCCCCTCCTGGTAGCCGCGCACCATGGCCTCTCCCATGTCGGAAGCGAGCAACACATCCTCCCCGAACGTCTCCCAGAACCGCGGCCAGCGGGGGTCCCGTCCGACATCCAGAACGGGCGAAAAATTCCAGGGAATCCCCACGGACCGAACCTCGCGGGCCGTGTGCTCCGCAAACGTTCGCACCGCGCTCGTGTCCCACGTCGCCGCCAGCCCGATCTGCTGCGGCCCGAGGACCGCCCCCGAGGTGTACGTCGCACCGTGGATCGCGTCGATGCCATACAGTACCGGAATCCCCGAAGCCTTTTCCTCTCGGGCGACCCGTTGGATTTCCGTGATGAACCCCTTCCAAGTTTCGGGCGGGTACGCGTGCCCCCCGCAGTTCAGGATGCTTCCGACCCGCCATTCGACCAAGGCGTCTCGGACCTCACCCGAGTCGAGACGGTGCGGCTCCTCCGAAGCATACGGAGCCCCCACCAACAACATGTCCAGCGTCAGCTGGGTCATTTCTCCCACCTTGTCCTCCACCGTCAACGTGGCGAGCACAGAGTCCACAAACACCTCCCGGTCCGTCCGGGGCTCCGGCAAACCCGTGTCCCCACCTCCACAGCCGAAAGCAGCCAGCACCGCAGTGCCCAGCAAGAAAGAAAATCGATTCATTGGAAAATCAGCCGTCATGGTGGATTCGGATTTGGTCTATCCAAACATCGCCCTTCGAACCGGGCGAAACTTCAAAAATCAACTGGCGAATGCGGGCCGGGTCCACACGGTCGCGGGCGAAGGGCATGGACGACAAGGGCACGGTGACCCAGCGCCACTGGCGGTCGATGGTCACCAAGCTGTCGACGGAAACGGTGGACACCGCGCCGTCCCATCCCTCGAACCCCACCCGCAAGCCCGTGACCCCAGCATCCGGCGCATCGCTTCGGACCATGAAACGCAACTGGGCATCCGGCGCCCCCCGAAAATCGACCCCGCGCCAGGCCGTCCAGCTCATGCCCAATCGCCGCTCCGGACAGGGTTGCCAACCCGTCATCCATTGCATGTGGATGCCGGCCCCGCCTTCCACCCCGCCACCGTTCTCGACGGCAAAGGTTCGGTACGGATAGGCGCCCCAGCCCCAGCCGTGGGCCAGGTAGTCCTCAAAAACCGCCGTGATGCCATCGAACAGGGGCGCCGCGCTGGGCGGAAACTCCCGACGACCTGGAATCACCCGGGGCACGTAAGGGACGATTTCCATTTCATCGATGTAGACCGACCCCTCCCCTTGCAGCTCCAGCACCAACTGCTTGATGTTGCTGACGTCGCAACCTTGTCGCTTCCAGTTGAACGTGGACAAGGGCAGTACAGCTTCTTGCCAAACCTCATCCAGCGGGTACTTCTCCAAACAATGCGTGCCAAAAACCGAAGAGGACATCACACCACTGTAATCCTCCAGCAAGAAAATGATGAGGGGGACGTGGGTGGTCCCGGCCACGGAGCGGATTCGAAACCGCAGCGCCCCCGTTTCCATGACGTCCCGCAGGTCCTTCCCCTGCCAACCGGCCCAACCGATGCCCATGCCCGTCCAGGGACAGCCCCCCGGCGACCACTCCAACCGCAGCGCCCCTTCTCCTGCGTACACCGGTTCGGTCACCCAAGCCAGGTCCTTGCACCCATCCTTCTCGAGCCCCCACACATCTCGGGAGGCATCCCGAAACACATCCGTCAACCGAAAGTCGCCCAATCCCGTTGTCGGGGCTTGGCTTTGGCGCACCTCCCGGGCGTCCTCCAACGCCACCGTCTCCCAGGTCAGCCCACAGCCCGTGCTGGCCACCAGCACCGAAAGCAGCACCACCGTGGACAGCGGGGTCAGCGAGGTCAGCAGGGTCGGCGGGGTCGTCAGGGTCCGCCTCATGGCTGCCATGGTGCGTAGAGCGTGAAGTTGACAAAATCGAGCGCGTGGCCGCAGAACCCGGACGTCTGGGGCTGGGCGAGCAGCAAAAACTCCATCTGAATGATGCGGTCCAAATCCTGCACACCCGTGATGTCGTTGTTCCCATATCCCCCCACCGTGCTGCGTGCGAACGCGCTCAATGGCAAACTCACCACCCGCCATCCTGTCCAGTCCACGGCCACCTCGGCATTGTACGCACCTTCCGTGAACCGATCGTAAGCGCCGTCCAAGTTGTCATCCTCCTGCAAGCCCACCTGCAGCCGGCTGATGCCATCTCCAAATCCATACACCAGGGCATTGAAGTACACGTTGTCCGGATTCAAGGTGCCCAAGGCCAAATAATCCGCTTCCGGATCGCCCGTCGTCGCAGCCGAGGCGGACATCGATGCACCACAAATGAAAATGTTCGCCGGGTTGTGGTCTGCCGACATCACCCAAAACTTGGTCCCCTGTGGTGGCTCCACGGTGGCGAAGGAAGGAGGCGAGGTAAACAGGTTCTGGTAATAGGTGCCCGTAACCCGCTGGTTGAAACTAGCGGGCTCGGTGAAGTTGCCGATGGGCTGGGTCAGCGATTCAAAATCGGTCAACACCAAGTCCACAGCAGCCTCAGGCCGTATTCCCGTCACGAGCACGGTATCACCCCACAACGTATCGGGGTACTCCGCGAAAACCAAACGGGTCATACACAACTCCTCCCCGAAAAGCGGCGCAAAGGTGATGGTTCCGTCCCACTGCAGGACCTCGGGGGTGATGTCCCGCTCCCGGCCCGCAATGACCTTCTTGGCACCTGAACTCAAACCGATGATCTCCAAAGTCCAATCGGTCCGGATGCTCAATTGCGCATGGAAGCCGACCCGTTCACCGGCTGTGAAATCCACGGTCTCTCGGTCCGAACGCAAGCCCTCCAACACCGCAAACTCCCCGTAGATGTCCTGGATTTCCGGGCCTTCAATTTCCGGCTGTGAGCAAGACAGCATCCCCAGCAAACCCATGAAAATCAATGGATTGATTTTTGATTGTGCAAGTTGCATGGCCATCAGAAGTAAAGGGTGTAGAGGAAGTTCCACTGGCTCCACTGGTAGTCATAGGCGGCCAGAAGCGCGTCGTTCCGGAAGAGGGCACGGTACTGCAAGTCCAAGCGGATGGAATCCGTGAACCGATAGGACAACCCGGTCGCGAGTACGCGCTCCCGGAGGTCGGCTTCGTGCCGACGGTAGTCGACGATGCGATCAAAGGGGTCCCGGACGGCGAGGTACTCCGTGCCCTGGGCGCGGAGGGACAGCAGGGAACACTGCAGGCTCAGGTCCCGCTGGAACTGCCACTGGAAGCCCCCTGCGAACCAAGCTTGCCGCCAGTCCACGGCGCCGAGGCCGGTGTCGGCGAGGCCGGCGCGGTCGGTGCGTTCCGCGTGGAGGTGGAGGTCCCAGGAGAAGGGGCGCTGGCCGCCGTACCAGCGGTCGAGCCGGAGCCGGGTGTAGCCATCGAGGACACCCATGTTCCGGTGGGTGGCGATGCCTTGGCCTGCGAGCTCGGTCGTGAGGTCCAGCCGCAGTTCGCCGAAGGACCAGGCTTCCTCCGGACGATCGCGGCGCATCGCCACGGCGAGGCCCTGCCGGTTCGGGGTGGCGGCCCCGTAGGGCAGGGCGTTCCGGAATGCCGGGTTGTACGCCTGCAACCCCATCGACAAGGTGGGGCGGTACACACCGGGGTCCTGCAACAGGTCGACCGTGGTGAGGGGCCGCACCCGCTCCTGGTTCGTGTAGAAGCCCCAGGTGCCCGATGACGCGCCCCAATCCGTTCGCCGCGACTGGGCACCGGGGCTACGGTACCCCGTCCCCACCCGGCGGGCCTCCACCGTCGCGGAGACGCCCCGCCAGAAACCCGTCGAATCCGCGGCATCCCAACGGCCCCACGCCTCGGCAAAACCATCCCGACCCGGTTCCGGGGCCCCCTCCATGTCGACGAACTCCGTGCCCGACCAACCGGCCTCTGCACCCCAGGTCCACTGGGACTGAGCCTTCACCTTGCCCCGCAAATCCACACCATGCACCGTCGACCGGGCCGCCGCCGTCGAAAACTGGGCCGTCGGCGCCACATCGAACAGCGACACCATCCGGTACCCCCCGTTCCACCGACCCCGGCGGATCTCCAGCGTACCCAACCCCAACAACCGGTCCGGCTGGAAGAAGTAATCCGTTGCCCGCTGCTTCGTCAGCGCCCCGCGCACCGTGATCTCATCGAACCACCGCGAAGCCAGCGCCGCATCCACATCCAACCCCTGTTGACGCCAATGGCCATCGCGCTGAAAGCGGTCGTAATCCACCCAATCAGACCAAACCCGCCACAAATCGGGAATCCGGTTCCCCAGGTCTCCATTCCCGTTCCAAAGGGTGTATGGCGTCAGCCGGAGATCCAAGTCTCCCACGCGGTACCGAATTTTTCCCCGAATGACCCCCCGGGCATACAGCTCTCGGACCTGGAAACCCACTCCTTGACCCCAGAAACCATCGAGCGTGCTGGTCACCCGCGTGACCGCCACGATTTCCGTCG
>JBIKTK010000069.1:0-6097 GCA_044348125.1 Flavobacteriales bacterium
GGCGGGCCTTACATGCGGAACCGGGAAGGCTGCCCGCTGGCAAACTTCAAGCCCATGCGTGGAGATTATGTCGAGGACGGTGGAAGCTACACGGTTCCCGTGGAGAGCTATATCCCCAACGAATATGGACTTTACAACATGGCCGGCAACGTAGCCGAATGGACCAACACCTCTTTCGACGAAACGGTCTATGAGTTTTCCCACGACATGAGTCCAGAATACGTCTACCACGCTACGGTGGATGACGCTCCATCCTTGCACCGTCAAGTCATTCGGGGCGGATCTTGGAAGGACATCGGCTACTACTGCCAGACCGGTACCCGGACCTTTGAGTACCGCGATACTGCCAAGAGCTACATCGGATTCCGCAGTGTCATGTCCTACTTAGGCCGTGGCAAGACCGGGGATCCAGATGATTGGAATTGATCGCGGGCTGAAAGCCTTCGGTTCCCTCATCCGACGCGAAATGGGCGTTTGCCTTCTTCGCACACCGCACACCTGCGGTCTGATTTGAAATTGAAACCAAAAGCATAATCGTTATGAAACCAGGAAGCAAGGGCTGGAAAAACTTGATGGCCAAGATGTACGGTTTGGGTGCATCGGTGGTCATCGTGGGTGCATTGTTCAAAATCCAACACTGGGAGGGTGCCTCGGAAATGCTCATCCTCGGACTGGGAACCGAAGCGTTGATTTTTGCCTTCTCTGCCTTTGAAAAGCCACACGAAGAGCCCGATTGGACCTTGGTCTACCCAGAATTGGCCAGTGGTGCTTCTGGAATCCAACCGCCCAAGAAAAAGCAGGGTACCATCAGCGAGCAACTGGACGACATGCTGAAGGACGCAAAGATTGAGCCCGAATTGTTGGAGCGACTGGGAGATGGCATGCGCCACCTCGGTGATCAAGCTGCCAAGATGGGAAAGGTGGCGGACGCTTCTGCTGCCACCATCGATTACAGCGAATCCTTGACCCAAGCCTCCAACCGGGTGAACCAACTGACCGAAACCTACGCCCAGGTGAGTGCCTCCTTGACGGGCTTGGTAGGCTCTGCTCAGATGGGTGACACCATTGGCACCCACATGCAGAAGATGACCGACAACCTGAGCGCCCTCAACGAAATGTACGGTGCTCAATTGCGTCAGCTCGAAGCGAACAGTGCACTCTATGCTGGCATGGGTGAACTGGTGAAAAACCTGAGCGACTCAGTCGAAGACACCAAGCTCTACAAGCAAAACATTGCTGAGCTTTCTAAGAACCTTTCTTCGTTGAACACGGTCTACGCGAACATGCTGCAGGCCATGGGCAACCGCGGTTGATCTGAAGCCACCACGTCCCATAGAATTCGGAAACGATGGCAGGAGGCAAAGAAACACCCAGGCAGAAGATGATCGGGATGATGTATCTCGTTCTGACCGCCCTGCTCGCCTTGAACATCTCCAAAGAGGTACTCAATGGATTTGTGAAGGTCGAGAACAGTTTGCGCAAAACGCAGGAAACCATGGGAGGCATTGCCATGGAGACATTCAGCGAACTGGAGATGAAGTACGAGCAAAACAAAGAGAAGGTCGGTCCATTCTACAACCAGGCGAAGGAGGTCAAAACCCGGGCGGAAGAATTGGTGGCCTACGTGCTGCAATTGAAGGCCCGCTCCATGTCTGCATCCAACGGAGACTACCTCGAACAAGAGGGGTCTGGATTCAGCAAGTACATCGGCAAGGATGCGGCAGGTCGTGACACCACCTTGAACTTGGTGCACATTGAAAAGAAGGATGAGTACCAAGCACTGACCACCTTCCTCATCGGCTCTGAACCCCAGAAGCCCAAGGAGGATGAATGGTCGGCCCATGAATTGCGCAAGCGGTTGGAAGCCTACCGGGATTACTTGAAGTCCATCCAATTCAAGGACAGCGAGGGCAATGAGCGCGTGCTGCCAGATCACCTGAAAAATCAGTTGGACGAAGCCTTCAAGTTCCCCAATGAGATGGAGAACGACGTTGAGGTCACATGGGAAGCTGCGAATTTCTATGACGTACCCTTGGCCGCTGTCATGCCGTTGCTAACCAAGATTGCATTGGACGTTCAAGACGTTCAAGACGACATCACCGATTGGTTGCTGGGCGGCGTAGATGCGAAGAGCTACAAATTCACAGCGTTGATGCCGTTGGTGGTTCCGCAGTCCAGCTACATCCTTCGGGGAGATAGCATCCGTGCGGATGTGTTGCTGGCCGCCTTCGACCGGACGAACCCGCCTTCCATTTATGTGGACAACAACCGGAAGGTTACTCCAGACGATCAATCGAAGCCCAATACCAGTGGACTGCGTCCGTTGCCCATCGGCAGCGACAAACTCGGCAAGTTGCGCTTGTCGACGTCCGGCATGGCCTTGGGTGAAACCGCCTACCGTGGGGTGATCAACTTCCAGGGTCCCGACGGTTCCATCGAGCCCTACTATTTCACCACCCCGACCTTCACAATTGCGGAGCCCGCCTTGGTGGTTTCTCCAACGAAAATGAATGTGTTCTACCGCGGTCTCCCCAACCCTGTGGAGATTTCGGTTCCGGGTGTTCCATCGGACAAGATCACGGCCACCGTCAGCGGAGACCACCGCTTGGAAAAACAGCCTGATGGCAGCTTCATCGTCCGCCCAGGAAATGCTGCAACATGCGACATCACGGTGACGGCCACTTTGCCTGACGGTTCCAAGAAGTCCATGCCTGCCAAGCAGTTCCGGGTGAAGCGGATTCCCGATCCCGTGCCTGTTTTTGCTGGCAAAACCCCATCGGACCGCACCATCGACAAGGCAACTTTGCTCGGTGCTCCTGGGGTCAGCGCGCGAATGGAAGGCTTCGACTTCGACCTCCAGGTCTTGGTGAAGAGCTTCAACTTGTCATTGTCTCGTGAGGGAACGCTGGTTGACAACAAGTCCAGCAGCAATGCCTTGACGAGTGAACAGAAGGCCATGTTGGAACGTGCTAGCCGAGGAAGTACGATTTACATCGATGAGATCGTTGTCAAGATGCCAGATGGTACGGAACGCCAATTGGCACCCATCAAACTCAAAGTGAGCTAATCACGAACGCCATGAACATCATCCGCATTTCCCGCAACCTCCTGGCACTGGCATGGATCGTGGCCTGTGTCGGTTTCCTGAACGCCCAAGAGTCGAACGTGCTCGACGGTGCTTACGTGAAAGAAACCAACATCACCAAGCGTGTCATCCCCTATCCGCCCCTGCGGGAAGCGGACCTGATGTATACGAAGCGGATTTGGCAACAAGTGGATTTGCGGGAAAAACTGAACCACCAGTTCTACTACCCTTTGACCCCCATTCAAGACCGCAAGAGCTTGTTTGACGTCATCAAGCATGCTTTGTTGGTGGAGGGATCTTTGGTCGCTTATGGCACGGGGCCGACAGGCGATGACGATGAGTTCCGTTATCCTTTCTCCCCGAGCCAAGTGGATTCCTTGTTGAATCCCACAGAGATGGTTCCTCAGTTTGACCTGAATACGGGTGAGAAGATTGGTGACATGCCCGTGCGCACCCAAATCGAATCCCAGTCGATTGTACGCTACCTCATCAAGGAGGACTGGATTTATGATCGCCAGCGGAGCGAGCGGTACGTTCGGATCATCGGCATCGCTCCCCAGGTGGAACGTTTCGACAAGGATGGAGAAAGTACAGGATTCAAAACCCTGTTCTGGCTGTACTATCCCGAGTGCCGGTACGTGTTTGCCAATTCGGAGGTGTTCAACATCTACAACGACGCACAGCGCCGGACGTATGAAGACATCTTCCAGAAGCGATTCTTCAGCAGCTTCGTGATCAAAGAGTCGAATGTATATGACCGGAAGATTCAGAGCTACGCCCGTGGAATGGATGCATTGGCGGAGAGCCAACGCATCAAGAACGAGCTGTTTGAATTGGAACACGACTTGTGGCATTACTGATTGCCAGACTGGAAATGCCTGAGAAAAGGGAAGCCGCTGGGTTTCCCTTTTTTTATGTCTCATTCTGAGCGACCTTTGCAGCCGATTTTTTGTGATGCTGAACATCTCACAGTTGGCCGTCCACTTGGGCCAACGCACCTTGTTTGAACAACTGGACCTGTTTGTGGGCAAACGGGAACGACTTGGGTTGGTCGGGCGCAACGGGGCCGGCAAGTCCACGTTGTTGCGCATCATCTCGGGGCACCAGAAGCCCAGCGAGGGAAGCGTGAGCACCCCCAAGGATTACCGAATCGGTTACCTGCCCCAGGAGATGGAGCACAACGAAAACCGAACGATCCTGGAGGAGGCCTCAAGTGCCTTTGCGGAACTGCACGGCCTCGAAGCCCGGGTGATGGAGATTTCGGAGGAGTTGGGACGACGTTCAGACTACGAATCGGTGGCTTATGCCCGGCTCATCGATGAGTTGACCGAGGCGAACGAGCGGCTGGACCTGTTGGGCGGGTCGACGATGGAGGAACAGGTGCAGCGCATTTTGCAGGGACTCGGGTTTGAGGCGGAGGACATGGACCGGCGGATGCACGAATTCAGCGGGGGCTGGAAAATGCGCGTGGAGCTCGCGAAGTTGCTGCTCCAGAACCCCGACCTGTTGTTGCTGGACGAGCCCACGAACCACCTCGACATCGAGAGCATTCAGTGGCTGGAGAACTTCCTGTTGCAGAGCCCGAGCGCCATCATCCTCATCTCCCACGACCGGGCCTTCCTCGATGCGTTGACCACCCGTACCATCGAGATCACGGCGAACAAGTTGTTCGACTACAAAGCGTCCTATACTGCTTACCAGGTTTGGCGCGAAGAAGAACGCATCCGCCAGGAGCAAGCCGTCAAGAACCAGCAGAAGTACATTGAGGACACCGAGGAACTCATCAACAAGTTCCGGGCGAAGAAGAACAAGGCGGCCTTTGCTCAGTCCTTGATCAAGAAGTTGGACAAACTGGACCGCATCGAAGTGGACTCTGCCGACAAAGCTTCCATTCGGTTCCGGTTCCCGCCAGCTTCCCGGTCGGGCAAAGTGGTGTTGGAGGCGGCTGGTTTGGCCAAATCCTTCGGCGATCTCCAGGTTTTTCGCGATGTCGAGTGGATTCTGGCGCGGCAACAAAAGGTGGCGCTGGTGGGAAAGAACGGGGCTGGAAAGACGACGCTGACCCGCATCATCCTGGGGCTGGAGTCAGCGGCGGGGACCTTCAGCATCGGACACAACGTAGACATCGGTTATTATGCTCAGAACCAAGCGGAAGAGCTGAATGGCGACCTGACGGTCTTGGAGACGTTGGATGAAGTAGCCGTGGGCGACATCCGCCGCAACCTGCGGGCACTGCTCGGGTCCTTCCTGTTCTCCGGTGAGGATGTGGACAAAAAGGTCAAGGTGCTCAGCGGAGGAGAAAAAGCCCGGCTGGCCATGTGCAAATTGTTGTTGCACCCATACAACCTCCTGATTCTGGACGAACCGACCAACCACTTGGACATTCGGTCCAAGGAGGTGCTCAAGGAGGCCTTGCGCAACTACGATGGCACCTTGATCGTGGTTTCGCACGACCGGGACTTCCTCAGCGGCATGACTGAGCTCGTTTACGAGGTGACGCCCAGAGGACTCAAGCAGTACATCGGCGACATCCAACAGTTCCTACACGAGAAACACGCCTCCAGCATCCGGGCCTACGAGGCCGGCAAACCCGCCCATTTGGGAGGGGACGCCAAGGGTCAGAAGATACCGACGCCCGCAACCCCCGCGACAACATCGGCATCGACAGCACCCACGCCACCCACGGCGGCGGAACGCAAAGCCCAGGAGAAAGAGCAACGCCGCCTGCAGAATCAAGTAAAACAATGCGAGGAGCGGATAGCAGCGCTCGAGGTTCAGCTCGCCGAGCTGGCCCAACAACTGGCCTCAGCTCCTCCGGACGACAGGACCACGGTGACGCGTCTCACCTATGATTATGCGGAAGTCGAGGGGAAACTGCAACAATCCATGGAAGCTTGGAGCCAAGCCCAAGAGCAACTCGATGCCTGGTCGGCAACCCAATCGAGGGTTTGAAAGGTTCATAAGTTGTTAAAAACGCTGGGGATAAGTTGTTGAGATCCGCAGGTTTGGCGG
>JBIKTK010000071.1:0-6075 GCA_044348125.1 Flavobacteriales bacterium
CACTTGGACATCCTGCGGACCCCCGCTTACCGGCGGGTAGACATCGGGTTTTCCCGAGATCTGTTCACAGGGAAAGGCAACGACGAAGCGCCTCGGCGGGCCACCGGCTTCGTCGCATTGGAGATTTTCAACATCCTGGGCATCCGAAATACCATCAACCACACCTGGATTGAGGACGTAAGCGGTCGGCTCTATGCCATCTCCAATTACTTGACTGACCGCCGAATCAACCTGAAATTGGGCATCGAATTTTAACCCATGTCCTCCGCTTGGTCCACCTGTTTGCGCCGTGTCCTGAAGGGCTGCCTGTTGGCGGTTCTTGGGACTTCCGGTTTGCTGGGTCAGAATTACTTCTTGAACGGGACCGCCGTGGACAGTGGAACCGATTGCTACCAACTCACGACGACCCAAGGGAACCAGAACGGCGCGGTTTGGTATGCGAACACCTTGGATTTGACCCAACCCTTTGACATTCAGTTCCTGATCAACTTGGGCTCGCAAGATCCCAACGGTGCCGATGGCATCATGTTCGTGCTGCAACTTGATGGGACCAACGCCCTGGGCCAGAGTGGCGGGGGCTTGGGATTTCTGGGCTTCAATACCGGGTTTGGCGTGGAGTTCGACACGTGGCAAAATGGGGAATATGGGGATCCGGTGTACGACCACATCGGCTATGTGTCCGATGGCACCGTGAGCCACTTGGGGCCGACCGCCTTCGGGGGTCCCGTGCAGATGTCGGCGACGTCGGTGAACACGGAGGATGGCCAGTCCCACGTGGGCCGGGTGCAGTGGGATCCGGTCAACCAAATCTTGAGCACTTCCTTTGATTGTGTGTTGCGGTTGGTGGCCCAGGTGGACTTGATAGGCCAAATCTTCAACGGCACTTCAGATGTCTACTGGGGGTTCACGGGTTCCACCGGGGGGTCTTTCAACAACCAGACGGTGTGCCTGCAGGCGAACAGCCTGGTGACGCCGCCGACGGTCCAGCTGTGCACGGGGGCTTCGGCGGAATTGAATGTGGTCGGGAGTCCCACCGGGGTCTACACGTGGGACCCGCCCGACTTCCTGTCGGACGCAACGGTGAGCAACCCGGTGTGCACGCCGACGTCGTCGGTGACGTACACGGTAACCTATACGGACCTGTGCGGGCAACCGGTGTCGTACACGGTGGCCGTGGAGGTGGCGGACCTGGTTCTGGAGGTGGAGCCGGAGGCGCCGTGGACGTTGACCTGCGACCAGCCGTTCATCGCGTGGGAGGCCACATCGAATTTTGCGGGGACGGATTGGGCGTGGTCGGCGCCGGGGGTTCCTGGATGGACCGGCGCGGGGGGGACGGGGGCCCAGGCCATGGTCGATGCACCCGGAACCTACTTCTTGACGGGCACAGCGGCCGGAGGCGATTGCACGGCCCAATTGGAACTGCCTGTGGCCATCGACACCCTGCATTTTCCGGTCAATCTGGTCGCTGCCGAAGGCCAAATCGACTGCAACACCGCCGAAATTCCGTTGACGGCCGAGGCCCCCGGTGGGGGCGTACTGTCTTGGGAGGTCGGTACTGGGGGCGCCTGGTTGGAACCGGGTCCCAACGGCAACGTCGGTACGGCGGTGGCAGCCGGCATCTACACCGTCTCCTGTGAGAATCCGAGCAACGGCTGCGTGACCACGGACCAAGTGGTGATCGAATCGGATTTCACCCTACCCGAAGTGGAGGCCGGATCGGCCGATTCGCTCACCTGCCGAGAACCCACCCAACCCATCGAAGGGGCCTACATCCTGCCCGGTGGCTACACCCCCTGGCTCACCTGGACCCGCCTCGAGGGCAGCGGGGGATTGCAGAATTCCGAGGGGCTAACCCCTACCGCCCTGCTGCCCGGCACCTACGTCCTCGAGGTGACATTTGCAGAAAACGGTTGCGTAGGGCGGGACACCGTCTGGGTGGTCGAAGACCCGGGAGCCAGGTTGGATTTGGAGGATTTGGCCTTGCCCAACGTACTGACGCCCAACGGAGACGGACAGAATGAGGTGCTGAAGCCCTGGCTGCCCAACGATCCTGGCTTTGAAGTGCTTTCGGTGATGGACCGATGGGAATTGCGGATTTACAACCGCTGGGGGAACCTCGTGTATGCGGGAAGCGGGCTGCCCATCGCTTGGGACGGGACCCTGGACCACGGTGAAAGGGTCGCAGGGGGCAGTTACTGGGCGGTTTCTGATTACGTGCTGCGCTGTGGCGGCCTCCAGACAGGCACTTTGCGCAGTCCGCTTCAAGTGCTCTACGAAGCCCCCTGATCTCCGGCTTCCAGCCAGGCAATCCATTCCGAGACACTGACAATCGGGATGTTCCATTTCTGACAGCGGGCCCACTTGGATGGTCCCATCAGCGGACCTGCTACCACCACATCCACATTCCCTGCCACGGAAGACACCGCCCGCATGCCGTGGGACATACCCAACTCCCGAAGTCGGTGCTTTTCCGTTTCACTCAGGCCTGAAAGCACAAACCGGCCTCCGCGGCGCGGCCCCTCGTAGGGCACCGGACTGGTCCATGCCACGAGGGCCTGGCCATACACTTCGACCACCGGAGGCCCCGTCACCAAGGGCAATTCAGGCGGGACACAATGCACGGGCACCGGCCGCCAACCTGCACGCCGGTCGAGTTCAGCCCAATCGCCCACCCCCCAGTCCTCTGCCGCAGCAAGGACCACCTGCCCTGCCGCCCGGGCATCGCTCTCCGGATTGTGGTGGTCCAAAGGCACACCCAGGTTGGCTGCAATGGTCTTCAAACCATGCGATCGGGCTTCTGGCCAAACCCGTTTCGCCAAGACCAGCGAACAAAACACGCCTGCACCCAAATCCCATCTCAGTCCGTGGTGCCCCAGGGCCCCGCCCAGAAATCGACATTCCGCCTCTTCCGCATTGTGCGCCACCAGTCGACAGGCCCGCAGATCGGGCAACAACACATTCCAAAGTTCGATGAAGGACGGCGCCTCCATGGCCTCCTCCAATCCGTAGGGCAAATTCAGGTACTGCCAAGCCCCCCACGCAGGCACAATGGGCCGCACCATGCTCCGAAAGCGCCTTACCTCGACCCCATCCTCAAACCAAACCACACCGATTTCGCAGATGTTTCCGGGAGTGGAATTGGCCCACTCCAAATCGATGCAGGCCATGCGTCCCTTCATCCCTCCTCCCTGGATGTGGTTCCACCCAGGCCCAACCGCGCCTGAAGTTCCGTGTAATCCCAAACCGGGACACCCAGTTCCCGGGCTTTGGCCAGTTTCGACCCTGCAGCCTCTCCCGCCACCAAGGCGGTTGTCTTCGCTGTCACCCCGGAAGCCACCTTCCCCCCTTCCGCCCGGATTTGGTCCGCCAGCGTTTCCCGCGGCACGGGGTGCGTGCCGGTTATGACGAAAATCCCTCCAGCCAGCCGCGCGCTGCCCCGGACATTCCCTCCCTCTTCCACCGGCATTTCCCACTGGCAGCCCGCGGCAGCCAGCCGCTCGATGAGCCGGGGTGTCTCCCCATCCAACGCCCAAGCCCGAACCGATTGTGCGATCTCCTCCCCGATTCCGTGCACCGCTTGAAGCTCCTCGAGCGAAGCCGCCCGAAGCGCCTCCACCCCGCGAAAATGTTCCGCCAACCAGACCGAAACCTCGGCCCCCACATGCCGAATGCCAAGCGCAAACAAGACCTGTGGGAACGTCCGCTTGGGGACCTGGGCCAGTGAGGCGTTCAGCAACGCCATCACCCCCGGGGTGAACTGCATCCTCCTCCTCGGACTCAAGCGCCCCGCCAGCACCTCCCAGGCTGCGATGTCCTCTGCAGGCATGCCCCAACCCTCCTCCTCCCAATTCCAAGCCGCCGGTCCCAGCAAAAAACCGTCTGCCCAATCCATCTCCGCAGCCCGACGTCGCCAACCATCCGCCTGTGGCTGACCCTCCACCAACCCCGAAAACACCTCCCGCCAGTCCAATGGCTCCTCTGCCATCACCGCCTGGACCACCCGGGCATCAAACCAAGCACCGGGGGTTCGGAAAGAAGGCGCCGTCCAGACCCCTCCCGATTGTTGCAAGCCATGCACCCAATGCACCACATCGCCCCGCTTGACGGCGCTGTGGTTTGCATTCGCCGGCCTGCGCCCATTCCGACCCCGGTGCACAAAATTCGCGACTGCATGGATCGTTTGGACCCAATCTTCCGAAGCCGTAGGCCAATCCCCCGGCGCCTTGAATGCCACCACACGGGCCAACCAAGCATCATCCTCAAAGTGCCGCGGCAAATCCAGGATGTCCGCTCCGTCGCGAAACCCCGCTTCCTCCACCAACAAATCGATCCACTCCGGTCCCAGGCCTTCGATGTTCATGGCCTTCCTGCTGACGAAATGCGCCAACCGCCCCTTCACCTGGGGCGGACAACTGGCCGCGTTCGGGCAATAATGCTGCGCCTCCTCCTCCCTCCGGACCAAGGCCCACCCGCACTCCGGACAGTGCGTCGCGTACTGGAACGGAGGCAATCCCTCCGGACGCAGTTCCGATTCGACCCCCACCACCTTCGGGATGATCTCCCCACCCTTTTCGACTTGCACCCAGTCGCCGGGCCGGATGTCCAGCACCTCGATCTGGTTCGCATTGTGCAAAGACGCGCGCTTGACCGTTGTCCCACCGATGTGCACGGGTTCCAGCTCTGCCACCGGCGTGATGGCCCCCGTCCGCCCCACTTGGTACGAAATCGCGTGCAAACGGGTCGTCACGCGCTCCGTCTCGAACTTGTAGGCGATGGCCCAGCGGGGCGATTTGGCCGTAAAACCCAGTTCCCGTTGGTCTGCATACGCGTCCACCTTCACGACCACTCCGTCAATGGCGTAGGCCAAACCCGCCCGCGCCCGGTCCCAGTGCGCAATGAAATCCAGGATCCCCTGCACGTCTTCCGCGGTTTCCAGGGTCCTGTCCTTGCGCTGCGGGGTTTTGAATCCCCACTCCCCGGCGCGTTCCACGGCCTCAGCATGGCCCTGCAACCCGTCCACGCCTTCGGGCAGCACGCCGTACAGCATGCAATCCAACCCGCGTTCCGCAGCCACCCGACTGTCCAGGCTCTTCAAGGTGCCGGCCGCGGTGTTCCGGGGATTGGCAAACAGGGACTCCCCCACCGCTTGCCGGCGCGCATTCAGGGCTTGAAATCCGGCCCAAGGAAAAAAAATCTCCCCCCGAATCTCCAACTCATCCGGTGCTCCCGGCTGGAGCACCAACGGCACCGACCGAATGGTCCGGACATTTGCCGTCACATCCTCCCCCACCTCTCCGTCTCCCCGGGTCACCGCCTGCTCCAACTTTCCCCCCACATAGCGCAAGCTGATGGCCACCCCATCGTACTTCAATTCCAACACAAACCGCGGCGACCGCCCTTCCAACAACCGGACCACCCGTTCCGCCCACTCTTGCACCTCGCCTGCAGCATACGTGTTGGACAGCGAGAGCATGGGATAACGGTGGGGCACCTTCTCAAACCGTTCGGTCAAATCCCCCCCCACCCGCCGGGTCGGCGAAGTTGCATCCTCGAGTTCGGGATGCCGGGCCTCCAGTTCCTCCAACTCGGACATCAATTGATCAAATGTCCGGTCCGAAATGGTGGGTTCTGCCAGCACATAGTAACGGTGGTTGTGTTCATGCAACAACCGCCGGAGTTCAAAAATTCGTTCCTGCTCAGCAATTTCTGCCATGATTCGAAGGTACATTGCAGTACCCTTCTTCTTGGAATCTTCACCGCCCCTTCTCCAACATGAAACGTCATTTTTTCAGCCATTCATCGGTTTCTTCACGATTTTTTTTTGGGATGGTGGCGATGGGGGTGTTGCTGGGCTGGGTGGGTTGTTCTGCCTTTCCGTTTCGCACCACGGCCACCATTTGGGTGAATTCACCCGCGGACAGCGTCGCCATCGGCATCGACGATTGGAACGCATACAGCGGCTTCTACTTCCGAAATTTGGGCGAGGGCCGGGTGAGCACCCCCTTGGACCATTACGCGCCCTACTATCTTCTTGAAGCCAGCCGCCCAGGCCATTTCACGCAGGTTTTGCCCGTG
>JBIKTK010000072.1:0-6060 GCA_044348125.1 Flavobacteriales bacterium
CGTTTTGGGTGGCTGCAGGGTTGTAGTTGCAAGCCATCAAGTTCGTGCAGCCGAGGACTGCCAGCGAGTTGCCTTCGCAATCATAACCGGCTTGGGCGTACTGGCATGAGCCATCGTTCGAGGTTGCCAACGGATTGTAGTTGCAAGCCTCCTCGTCCGTGCAACCAGGGCCCGTGGAAGCCACGCCCAATGCGATGGCCATCCGCGGTGCCGTGTAAGCTTGGATGGTGTCGATGTAAGCCAAAGCCTCCGTCGGTCCCATGTCGGGGTTCAGGGTCAACTGCGTGGCGGCGATGTTCGTGCCGTTGGCAGCGTCTACCGCCTGAACCGTGGCCACGTCGAACCACTGCCAAGGAGAACTGTCGTAGGGTTGTGAAGGCGAGTTGCCTACCCAATCCGACTTGACCGGGTACAAACCATCCCATCCTTGGTTGCCATTGGATTCCGCCTGCTGGCTGATGGGATCCTCCAGACCCAAGGCCTGGAACACCGCGTTGTTGTTCGTGCTCAGGGCCGTGTTGATGGCTTGGTGGATGTGCAATGCACCTGAAACTTCTACCACCAGCTCATTCGTGGTCGGTACAATCAAAACGCCTGTTCCGTAGGGGGCAAAAGGATCGTTGGGTGCTTGGAAAGAAACCATGGGCACATCCCCCGAATCCATCCAGCTCAAATCCCCGAGGGCACCCCCCATGTTCATCTGGAACTGGAAGTTGGATGGGTAACCCACGTGGTTTGCCATGCACAACTGCAGGCCCGAAGGAGCGTAACCGTTGTTGGTGGCGTCGGGGTTGCCGTTGACCGCCTCGATTACCATTGGAATGCTGGTGCCATTGCCTGGATCGTACCAGAACTTCGAAATGGGGTTGCCTGCATCGTCGAGGATGATGTCGTTGTACCCATCGATGGTCGCACTGGCCAAGGTGATGTAACCACCGGTACCTTCCCCGATCATGCCGATGGCATTGGGGTTGATGCCATACAAGTTGCCCTGCTCTGCGACCGACTTGCGGAAGAATCGGACGGCCGTCCGGCTGTCCTGCACCCCACGGTAAGCCGCGTTGATCAGCTGGTACGTACGCTCCGACTGGGATCCCGCGAGCGGGTTCCAGCCCAAACGGTAATCCACCGATGCCACCACATAACCCATGCGGGCAAAACGCTTGCAAATCTCAACCGCCGAGGAGTCGGTTTTGGTTCCCTGGGGGCTGCCGTTCAGGTAAATGGGCAGGAAGTTCCCTGTGTGGAAGTACAGCAGCAACGGACGGTTGGTTTCCGTGTCACCCGCTGGGCGGTAGATGTCGCACACGAGCGGTTGGGCCGCCGGGGGCGCACCTTGCAACGCCGGCAACACCGAGATGTTCGTTCCGTACACCACATTCGACGTGACTTGGACATCCTCAAACACTTCGGACAGGTAACGAACCCCAGCCGTGAGAGACTCGCCCTCACAGTTGTAGCCGGGTGCTGGGTAGGTGCAGCTGCCGTTGTCGGTTGTCGCGATGGGGTTGTAGTTGCAAGCGTCCTCGTCCATGCATCCCGTCGTCGAGATCAGTCCGAGGCCCAAGGCCAAACGCGGTGCCGTGTAGCCCTGAATGGTGTCCACGTATGCCCGACCTTCCACAGGTCCCATGTTGGGGTTCAGCGTGAGCTGGGTCGCCGCGATGTTGGTGCCGTTCGCCGCATCCACTGCCTGCACCGTGGCCACATTCCACCAGGCCCAAGGGCTGCCGTCATAAGGCTGGGTCGGTGTGTTGCCGTTGTAACTGTTCCGAACGGGGTACAAACCATCCCATCCTTGGTTGCCATTGGCGATCGCTTGGAGGCTGAAGACATCGTCCAAGTCAGCCGCAGCAAACACGTTGTTCGGGTTGCCCGTCGGATAGCCATTCAATTCTTGGTGCACGTGGTAAGCGCCAGACACTTCCACAACCAGTTCATTCGTGGTGGGTACCACGAGAACGCCCGTGGTGTAGGGTGCAAACGGGTCGTGAGGTGCTTGGAAAGACACCATCGGGACTTCGTTCGGGTCCAACCAATTCAGATCCCCCAAGGCCCCGCCCAAGTTGACCATGAACTGGACGTCGGAGCTGTAGCCTGTGTGGTTCGCCATGCACAACTGCAAGCCGCTGGGGGCATAACCGTTGTTGGTGGCATCGGGATTGCCGTTGACCGATTCGATGACCATCGGGATGCTCGTGCCATTGCCCGGATCGTACCAGAACTTCGAGATGGGGTTGCCCGCATCGTCGAGGATGATGTCGTTGTAGCCGTCGATCGTGGCACTGGCGTAAGCGATATAGCCGCCGGTTCCCTCCCCGAACAAACCCACCTTGTTCCCATTGATGCCGTAGGGGTTGCCCTGCTCGGCGATCGACTTGCGGAAGAAACGAACCGCCGTCCGGCTGTCCTGAACCCCGCGGTAAGCTGCATTGATGAGCTGGTAGGTGCGCTCAGATTGCGTGGCCGCCAGCGGATTCCAGCCCAAGCGGTAATCCACCGAAGCCACAACGTAGCCCATTTTGGCGAAGCGCGTGCAAATCTCCACCGCCACCGAGTCCGTCTTGGTACCCGTCGGGCCACCGTTCACGTAAACCGGCAAGAAGTTGCCTGTGTGGAAATACAGCAACAGCGGACGGTTGGTCTCCGTGTCACCAGCAGGCGTGTAGATGTCGCAGACCAGCGGCTGCGGAGCGGGAGGCTGTCCCTGCAATCCCGGCAGCACCGTGATGTTCGTGCCGTAAACGACATTCGATTGCACGTTCACACTGGAGAAAACCTCATCCAGGTAACGCACTTGGGACCAGGCAGATGTCGCGCCCAAGAACAGGGCGACGACCGCAAATAAGATGCGGTTCATGATTTTGGGTCTTGGTTTGGGGAACAAGGTAGTCAAAAAACCTTAAAATGAATCTCAACCCTTGCTTTTGTTAGACGAATGTGTACCGATTACTTTTTGTGGTTCAGGTCGAAAACTGCACTGATGTAGGCCAAACGTCCCACATAAGGACCCCCATACGTTTCGATGTGGATGTTCTCCAGCAGGTTGGAGGCCCCCGCTTTGAACGTGGTTTGGATGGCATCGATGCGGCAGTTCACCTGGAGATCGAGCAGGTCGTACTGCGGAACGAAACCCGTGAACTGCGGTGAGCCTTCGAACAGGAAGCCCTGCACCCAGCGGTAATTCACGCTGAACCCCCAGGTGTCCTTGCCCCGGAGTTTGTAATCCCGGCCTGTCGCCCCGACGTTGAACTTGTGTTCCGGCGTATTGAACGCCGGGATGATGGGGTCCTCCACCGAGCTCACCAGCTGGTTCCAGGAATAGTTTCCATTGAACGTGAGGTGGTTGTTTTGGAAGTAATTCAGTCCGATGGAGAAGCCTTGGGTTTGGACTGTCTCCAAACTGTTCGCTGCATAGCGGTACACGTCGATGGTACGTGGCAATTGTTCATTGCCGATGAAGTTGGCGTCCAAACCGATGTTGTAACCGATGAAGTTCCGGTAGATGCTGAAGTAGTAGCCCGCATCGACATAGACCTTCTCCCCGATCGTGGTCCGGTAGCCCAGCTCGAAGGACCGCACCTGCTCGGGCTGGATCGGCGCGATGTCGAAGTACTCCAAAGTATCCCGGTTGAGCCCGATGCTCCCCGAGAAGGAATCGCTGCTGTTCCGGTAGTTGATGAAGCTCTGCACCGTGATGAGGCTGTCTGCGCCCTCCAGGTTGCCCACCAGGGTCGCCGGCCCCACGTCTAAGAAGAGGTACTGGTCCGCCAGGGTGGGATTGCGCAACGCACTGCTGAAGCTGAACCGGACGAAGTGCCGGGGGTTCGGAGTCCAAACCGCCGAAGCCGCCGGGCTCACCACCCAATCGAAGTTCTGGTTCTTGTCCGCCCGCACGGTCGCGGTCAGGATGACCTCATCCATCAGCACCCGGCGGCTGGCCCCTGCGTACAACCCCAGTTCGCTGTTCGTGATGACCGTCCCCGCCGTGTCGCTGAAAATCGTCCCATCGCTGTCCGGGGTGTAGCGCCGCAGGTTCCCCCCGAGGCGCAGCTCATCGAGCCACGTCGGCGTGAATTTGTACTCCC
This sequence comes from Flavobacteriales bacterium, assembly GCA_044348125.1. GTDB lineage: Bacteria > Bacteroidota > Bacteroidia > Flavobacteriales_D > Sanyastnellaceae > CAMCYM01. Next base: position 4,089 of record JBIKTK010000072.1, read on the forward strand.
CCTGCAGATGCACCAAACTCGACCGGTCGAAGAACCGGGTCCCCTGCTCCTCCGCGTTGTTTTTCGCAGCCGTGATCCGGTCAAATGCCTCTTGAAATTCCGGTGAACCCGGCTGGAAATGCCCCAGTGGGCTGTCGAGCACATCGGGCAGGTTCGCGTTCCCGTTGTGCGTCCATTGCTCCACTTGGCTGTGCCACAAGGCCAAATTCTCCTGGTTCTCCGCATACCATTGGTCGATCGCCCCGGGCTCATAGCCGTAAATGGGGAAGCCCAGCACGGGGTCATAGCCGATGAGACTTTGGGTAGGCCAAGTGGTCGCCACCTGGGGCGCAATCGAATCCACCCAGTAACGGTAGTACACCTTGCGCCAGGGGTCATCCTCCCGGGCTTCGTCCTGCAGCCGGAGGGCGGTGGCGTAGGGATCGAAGGAGCGACCGGCATCCTCGCTCGTCCGGTACGCCCGGATGAACCACGTGTCCTTCTTGCGCAATTCGATCCGGTGTTGCTGGAACGAGATGTCCCGGAGGCTGAAGCGGTTGTCCCCCTGGTAAACCGTGGTGCCTCGGCCCAGGTTGAACCCGTAAATCAATTCCGGGCTCTCATACGTGTCGGAAGGCTTCAAGCGCCACGTCCCCAAGAAGGACGCCTTGGTGTTCTCCGTGTTGTAGTCCACCAAATCCACCTCTTGGTAGCCGGTTCTAAAGAACGTTCCCAGACCCCGGGCGTTGGGTCCATTGTCCCCGGAGAAGTCGAACAGGGTCGAGTACTCGTCTCCGTATATGTTCACGGCATCGTAGCGCCCCGGATTGCTGGCCGGGAAGTCGCTCCCGTAAACCGGGTCGTAGTTGGTGGCCTCCCAGTCGTAGGCACTGAAGGTGAAGAAGTTGAACTTGTATCCGAACACCGGGTCGCCCGCCTCGTTCTCGAAGTAATCCGCCCAGCGCACCGCTGCCTCCGCGAGGTTCCGTTCGCCGATTTTCGTGGATACGCTCAGACCCGGGAAGGCAAACGGATCCTTCGTCTCCATGTTGATGACCCCGTTGAATGCGCCTGGACCGTAGAACGCGGAGCTGGCACCGGCCACAATGTCGACGCGCTTGACGTCGAGGTCCGGTGCGCCGAGGAAGTTGCCCAGTGAGAAGTTGAGCCCCGGGCTTTGGTTGTCGACCCCGTCGATGAGCTGCAACGAACGCACCGGAGACGTGGAGTTGAATCCGCGCGTGTTGATGATCTTGAACCCCAGACTCGCCGAAGTCAGGTCCACCCCTTTGAGGTTGCCCAAGCCCTCGTAGAAACTCCCCGTGGGTGCCTCCTTGATCGCCAGTACGTCCATCGTCTCGACCGTCAGTGGGGCCTGCTTCTGTTTCTCGGAGATACGTTCGCCGACCACTTCGGCCGCGTCGATGAGGATTTGGTCTGGCTGCAACTTGAACTCGATGCGGGCGTTCACATTGTCCACCCGCAAGGACCCGGGGACAAATCCGATGAAGCTGCACTGCAGCTGGACGGGCAGGGCCTGCACCACCAATCGGAACTGACCATCGAAGTCCGTGGTCACCCCCGTGGTGGTCCCTTGTACAATGACATTGGCGGCGAAGATGGGCTCTCCCGTGCTGCCGTCCACCACCCGACCGCGCAGGGTCACCTGAGCCTCTGCCTCGCCCCCTCCCCACATCATCCCCAACAGCGCCAGGCTCAGACAACCGAGCAATTTCCAACCCGCAGAAAATGGCATCATGCTTCGCAGTTTTTGTTTCCGCAGTCGAAGAAAAGGAAAAAAGTTGTTAAACCGATGCGTCGTCCTCGACGGCCGGTTCGAGGCGGACCTCCACGACGTCTTCCAACCGCACCGTGTCGCCCGCATGCAGCTTCCGCCGCTTTCGAGACTCCGGCTCGCCGTTCACCGCGATGCACCCCGAAACGACGAGGTGCTGCGCCTCCCCGCCCGTCATGGCGAGGCCCGAAGCCTTGA
>JBIKTK010000073.1:0-6032 GCA_044348125.1 Flavobacteriales bacterium
GTATTTCCGCAGCCCGCTGCTCCAGAGCGCTGAGGCTTCGATCCTCGACCGCTATGCCCGGTTCAATGGCTACGAGGGGAACTCGGACACACGGACGCCAGACGGATACCCGATTACTTCGACCACAATTCCCAACACGGAGGACATCAACCAGGACTTGACGCTTTCGACCATTGAAAGCTATTACCAGTACCGGGTGTCCATGCGTCCACAGGATTTGGGAGAGTTCAACATCGGCAAGAACTACATCACGGACTCCTTTGAGCAGGTGGTCACCACGGCGAACGGCGAACAGCGGACGGTCCGTTGGTACCAGTTCAAGATTCCGGTCCGGGAGTTTGAACAACGCGTAGGGGGCATCTCCGACTTCCGATCCATTCGGTTCATCCGGATGTTCATGAAGGGGTGGAGTGAACCGGTGACGTTGCGTTTCGCTCGGTTGGAGCTCATCCGGGGGGAGTGGCGCCGTTACTTGGACAACTTGGCGGGCCCCCAAGAGGTGGAACCGGATGATCCGGCCACCACCACCTTCAACCTATCGGCTGTGAACATCGAAGAGAACGGCAACCGGGAACCGGTCCCTTACGTCACCCCACCGGGCATTCTCCGTGAGATTGACGTCGGAACGGCGAACCAGCGCCGCTTGAATGAGCAGTCCTTGGAGCTCGTGGTCTGTGGATTGGAGGATGGCGATGCACGTGGTGCTTACCGCAACATCAACTTCGACATGCGGATGTACAAGCGGTTGCGCATGTTCGTACACGCGGAGGCGGGACCCGATGGGACTCCGCTCAATGATGGGGATTTGACCTGTTTTGTTCGGATCGGAAGCGACTTTGATGCGAACTATTATGAATACGAGTTGCCCCTTTCGGCGACCCCGTGGTTCAACGGTGATCCGGATGCGATTTGGCCTGCCGCGAACAATGTGGACATCGAGTTCGTCAAGTTGCAGAACCTGAAAATCAAGCGCCCAGCGGGGTTCCCGTTGTTCCAGGAATTCTGGGAAATGGACGGAAACGTGCGGTTGTCGGTGCGGGGCAACCCCAATCTGGCGAACGTGGTGATGGTGATGATCGGTGTGCGCAATACCGACAAGGATGCGAACCCGTTCGGGCCGGACGACGGGGCGGCCAAATGCGCAGTGGTCTGGGCGAACGAATTGCGGTTGACCGAGTTCAATGAGGATGGCGGCTGGGCAGCGGTGGCCCAGATGAATGCCACGTTGGCGGATTTGGGCAATGTGAGCCTGGCCGGAAACATCTCGACCCCGGGTTGGGGTGGATTGGAACAACGGGTCCAAGAGCGTCAAAGGGAAACCATCCGGGGCGTGGACGCTTCAGGGACGCTTCAGCTGGGCAAGCTGCTGCCCAAAAAGTTGGGCGTGACTTTGCCGATGTATGTCGGGTACAGTGAACAGGTCTCGACGCCCCAGTTTGACCCGCTCTCTCCCGACATTGAGTTGGCAGGCCAAGAGAATCTATCCCCGGAAAGACGTGCTGATGCCGAACAGGTGTATCGATTGCGGTCGGTGAATTTCTCCAGCATCCGCATCAGTCCTCAATTCGGAAGCAGCGGGGGGAGTGGTGGTGGCGCGGGAGGCGGTGGTGGCCGCGACCGGAACCAGGCCGAGGGCGCTGCGGGTGCAAGTGCGAGCAAGGAGCCCGGCACAGGATCGGAGCGCGGTGGCGCCTCGGGCAGTGCCCGGGGAGGTGCGGCCGGTGGCAGCGGAGGGGGTGGCGGCGGACCCTTGTCCCTGCTGAAGTTCATGAGCCCAGGAAACTTCACGGGGAACTACAGTTACAACGAGACCTACCGGCGCGACGTGAACACGGAGTTCCAGTTCAACCGGGAGCATCGGGGTGGTTTGACCTACAACTTCACGAACAGTCCGAAGAACTTCAAGCCCTTTGGGTCCATCGGATTTTTGAAGGATTTGGCCTATTTCAAGTGGTTGACAGAATTCAACTTCTACCTGGGAATCAAGCAGTTTACAGCCCAAACCCAAATGCAACGTCGCTACGACACGCAGCGGGTTCGCAACAACACGGCTGCGTTGCTCGGTGTGGAAACGGGGTTGCTCATCCCCACGCAGGTGGTCAAGACGTGGAACTGGACCCGGAACTACACGCTGAAATACGACCTCACGCAGAAGTTGAAGTTTGAGTACGTTGGGGACGCCCAGGCCTTGGTCGGGGAACCTGCAGGGGTCATCGACCGGACCGATGTGGATGGGTTCGCATCCTACCGAGATTCGGTGCTTTTGAACCTGCGCAACGCAGGGGAGGTGACGGCATACAACCACCGGGTCAGCGGAACGTACACGCTGCCCTTCGACAAGTTGCCGCTGCTGTCGTTCATTTCCAGCGACGTCCGTTATGAGGGTACCTACCGTTGGGACCGCGCACCATTCTCCCAAGATTCGTTGGGCCATGTGATTCAAAACGCACGGAACCTCTCGCTGAACGCCCAAGCGAACTTCGCCGCGCTCTACGCCAAGGTTCCCGCACTCGATGCGGTCCTCAATCCGAAACCGAAGCCCCGCAGCCAGCGCCCCGTGAACAACGAGGACCGGGATGGTTTCGGTAAAGCCGACGAAAAGGACAAGGTCAAGTGGCAGGTCGACCCCAAGGAGGTGGTGCTGCGCTTGTTGATGACGCTTCAGAACGTGTCGGGAACCTACACCCGGAATGAAGGAATGTTGTTGCCCGGCTATGCCCAACGCGCCCGTTACGCAGGCTTCGATGAGGCCTTCGAAGCACCTGGTCTTCTGTTCCTGGTGGGACACCAGAACACCGATTGGACCGGTGCGCGCACGGGGAATTATGCCTTTGATGCGGCCTCTCGTGGCTGGCTGGTTGAACAACCCAATCTCAACCGGCAGTACACCGAGACCTACTCGGAGGTCTTCAATGCCCGGGCGAACTTGGAGCCATTGCGGCACTTCAAAATCGAACTCACCGCCACGCGAAACACGTCCCGGAATTACAATAGCTTCTTCCGGTATGATGCCTTGAGCGGGGATTTTGTAGACCAAAGCCCCAACGAAACGGGGCAGTTTTCCGCCTCGATCATGACCTGGGGGACGGCCTTTGTCAAGGACGATGAACAGGATGAGTTCAACAGTGAGCTCTGGGACAACTTCTTGTTGGGTCGACTGGCCATCTCGGAGCGTTTGAACGCCCAGTCATACGCTTTGGATGAGCCGGAACCCAATGGCTATTTCCTCGGTTGGGGTCCCACTTCGCAGGATGTCACCATCCCGGCTTTCATGGCAGCGTACACGGGTCTGGATCCCAAGCGCATCCCGCTCGATGTCTTCCAAACCCCGGTCGCGCCCAACTGGCGGGTCACCTACGATGGTTTGACGAAGAATCCGTTCTTTAAGCAGTACTTCAAGCGGTTCAACCTCAACCACAGCTACCGTTCCACGGTGACCACAAGCTATGTGACCAACTTGAACTACCGTGAGAATCCGGCTACAGGTTTGCCGGAGGCCTATGACCAGAGCGAGTTTGGCAACTTCATCAGCCAGCGTCAGTTCAACACAGTGAGCATCAGTGAACAGCTGGCTCCGCTGTTGGGAATGGACATCACGCTGAAGACAGACAATGGCAGCGAACCGCAGATCAAGGTGGAACTGAAGCGCGACCGAAATGTGGTTTTTGGGTTGAGCAATTTCCAAATCACAGAAACGAAGAGCAATGCACTGGTCATTGGGTTTGGTTACACATTCGCGGACGTGCCCAATCCATTCATCCGGACCTATGGTAAGTTGCCGATTCAGATGTTGAAGGAGACCGATTTTGTCGTCCGTTGTGATGTCAACATCCGGGACAACAGCACCATCATCCGCAAGATGATGGAACGTCAGAACCAAGTGACGGCCGGACAGCAGCTCGTTTCCATCAAGCTGTCCGGGGATTTGGAGATTTCGAGCAAGCTCACGCTTCGGGTCTTTTATGACCACCAGATCACCCGCCCCAAAATTTCTGCTTCGTTTGACACGTCGAACATCAACTCTGGGGTTTCGCTGCGCTTCAATTTGACCCAATGACGCCAATCAGCGGCGCTCATTGGTAAATTCGCAGCATGAACACACCAGCTGACTTGCGTTACACGAAGGAGCACGAATGGGTGCGCCTGGAGGGAAATGTGGCTACCATTGGCATCACGGACTTCGCCCAAGGAGAATTGGGAGACATCGTGTTTGTTGAAGTGGATACGATTGGAGAATCGTTGGCGGGTCATGCGGTCTTCGGAACAGTGGAGGCGGTTAAGACAGTCAGTGACCTGTTCATGCCCTGCAGTGGGGAGGTGCTGGAGTTCAACGAGGCAATCGAGGACAATCCGGCGCTGGTGAACGAGGATCCATACGGTGCCGGTTGGATCATCCGGGTTCGGGTGGAATCCTCTTCGGAAATCGATGCGTTGTTGAGCGCTGCGGACTACGCAGCCCACATCGGTTAAGTCGGGTTCTGTGCTGCATCGGGAGCGGAATCCAGGATCGGCCCTCCGGCCGCGTATACGCCATGCCATCCCTCCCGTGGCACTCGCGTTGCTCATTGCCGCGCTGCACTTTGCGCCCGGGGGAAGCATGGACCTGAATCCCCGGTGGTTGGGTTTTGGGGCTGACAAGTGGACGCACGGTGTGATGTTTGGGGTCCTGTCCTTGTCCGTGTTGGTGGCGGTGGGCAAGGCAGGCGGGTTGCGCCGTTGGTGGTGGTTGGTTTTGATGGGTACCACTGCTTATGGTGGGATGCTGGAAGGAATTCAAACCCTGCTGCCCACCGGCAGGGCAGGCGATTGGCAGGATTGCGTTGCTGATGGGGTGGGTGTGCTGGCGGCTTGGCCGGTTTTTCGGTGGGTTTATGGATTCTGGCCAGGCAGCCGACGAAGATTTTTCATGGAGGGATGAGTTTGGCATTCCTTTTGTTTTCCAAAGTATGGATTGCTTAATTTCGAAACCTCCTAAAGCCCCAGCACAATGATCAGCCGGAAAACCCCTGAAGCGAATCTGGAAAACAAGCGCGGCACCTGGCGCGCTTTGGGATTTGTAGCAGCTTTGTCGCTTTTGCTCTCGTCTTTTGCTTGGACTTCCTATGACATCAGGGTCCGCCAGAAGTTGGTGGCTGCCCAGGAAATCATGGAGGATGAGATCATTCCTGTGAATGCCATCACGCCTCCTCCCCCGCCTCCTCCCCCCCAACAAACCACGATGATTGAGATCGTGGATGATGATGTCGAGATCGTGGAGGAGCTGGTCATTGCAGACATCGAGTTGAACGAAGAAACGGAGATTGAAATCATCGAGGAGGAAGAGGAGGAAGAAGTCGAGGAGGATGTTCCGTTCATGGTGGTGGAAAACATGCCCGCTTTGGAGGCATGCAAGGAGCTCCGGGACGAGGAGCGCAACCAATGCACGCAGCTGGAGATCATCCGCTACGTATCAGAGAACACCGAGTACCCAGCCATCGCAAAGGATGCGGGCATCCAAGGGACTGTTTATGTGTTCTTCGTGGTGGGCAAGGATGGCAAGGTGAAAGATGCCAAGGTGCTGCGTGAGGTGGACCCGAGGCTGGACAAGGAAGCGTTGCGGGTGGTGAAAAGCCTCCCCACCTTTGAGCCCGGACAACAGCGTGGCAAGCCGGTCAGTGTTCAGTACACCATTCCGGTTCGATTCACCATCCGGTAAGGGTGTGCAGCCAGCTGGAACTGGCTTCAACCCTTTGCGTGAGCAAGGTCTCCGATAAGATGTAGGTCGGCACGTTCAATGAACGCACCGATTGAAGGTAGTGGGTGTGCAGTGACCACCGGTCCGCAGGATGGGGTAGGGTGCGCAGGGGATCGGGTTCCCAAGGCAACACCGGCGCGCACACCAAGCAACCCAGCAAGCCTGGCGGGTGCAGGGGCGCTGGCCAGAGGCATGCGCCGAATGCATGTTCTGCCCAGAGGGCCAGGGTTTCGACCCCCGTGTCGACCCAACAAAATCGGGCGTTGAGCCGATGTACTGTTTCCTGTGCTTCCTGGAT
>JBIKTK010000074.1:0-6003 GCA_044348125.1 Flavobacteriales bacterium
GCCGCTCCCGTTCGCCCCCGTCAGGACATGCAGCCCGGGTCCGCTCCAATGCGCATCGACCTGAGGCCCCACGAGGTGGCGTTTGCCGTAACCGCATTGCACACCGATGGCATGCCAAACCGCCCCTCCCTCCTCCCCCGCCCCCGCCGCGTGGGCCTTGAAGCCTTCCTGACCCGCTGGCATCATGCTTCCCAGGTTCGTTTCCAAAGCACCCACACCACCATCGGCGCCCCCCCCAAGGCCAGCACCGCATTGAGTGGCAGTGCCTCTTGGTCTCCACCCGTCCACCGCACCCCGCCATCCGCCAACAACGCCAGCAACATGCCCATGCCGGCCACCGGCCAGACCCCCGCACCGTGCGCCCGGTCCTTCCAAACCATGCGGACCACATGGGGCGTCGCCAGCCCCAAGAAAGCTACAGGCCCACAAGCGGCGGTCACCACCCCCGTCACTCCGCCCGTCACCGCCATCAATTGCCAGCCCAAACGGCCGGTGTGCACGCCCATGGAGGACGCCACCTGTGGCCCCAAGGTCCAAGCATCCAACTGCCTGCGGTTCGCCCAGATCCAAACCGCGAGCAACCCGGCTCCTCCCAGTACGCCCCAGGCCACCGTCCGCGGGGCCGCCCCGAACGTGCCCATTCCCCACAACACAAACCGCTGCAGCGCGTTCGCATCGGCGCGGGCCTGCAACACCGAAAGCACGGCCCCGACGGTGTACCCCAACATGAGTCCGAACACCAACAAAGCCACAGTACCCGACAAGCGGCGCGACACCACCAGCAACAACGCAAGCACGGACAAGGCCCCGGCAGCCGCAGCAACCATGGCCACGGGCCAACCACCCCAGGCCGCAGCACCGCCCCCCCATCCGGCCAGCACCATCAGCGCCACCCCGAGGGAGGCGCCGGAGGAAACGCCCAGCACGGACGGACCGGCCAGGGGATTGAAGAACCAGGTCTGCATCAACCAACCCGACATCGCCAGCCCGGCGCCTGCGCCCAACGCAGTCACCACCCGGGGCAACCGAACCTCCCAAACGACGGACGCGGTGAGCCCCTCGCCGGGACCGGCCGCGATCGCACGCAGGACCTCACCGGGTTCCAGCGGCAGCGAACCGGTGAGCAGGTGGGCTCCGGCCAAGGTCAGCACCCCGAGGGCCAGCAGGAGCGAGCGCATCATGGCACAGGGCGGATCCACTCGAAACAGGCGGCATCCGGGGTGCCAGCGGGCAGCGCCAGATCCGGGTGCAACAGCCGGACCAGGTTCGCGAGCAGGGCATCGGGTTGGGCGATGACCGCGCCGAAGTAGTCGCATTCGGCGCTGTTCGCCACGAAGACCCGGCCCGAGGGGGGAACGAAGTCCCGCAGGGTGCTGCCTTGGCCGAGCAGGTTCTCCCAGGTAGCCCCCTCGGGCGCGTGAACCACCCAGCCCCAGGCATCCGCACGGGCCTGAACCACGCGCATCTGCTCGAGGGAGATGCGGACATTCTCCGCGCCCGGATGGTCGGCAAAGGCATACTTCGCCCCGGCGTCCTCCAGGAATCGGGCGATGAGGCTGCCTCCCCCAGGCGCATGCCAAACCCCCTCCTGCACGCTGCCCGTGAAAACCTCAGGGCGCACCGCCCCCTTCCGCCTTTGCGCCACGGAGGCCGCCAGGTCCCCATACCGGCGCGCGCAGGCCGCAAAGGCGCTGTCCGCTTGAGCGAGGGCAGCCGGACCCGCGAGCCAGGCCAGCGCCCGCATCCATTCGGCGCGTCCGAGCGGGTGCGGCTCGAGGTACTCCGTGAGCTCCACCACGGGCACCACCCCTTCGATGCCTGTGCCCGCGAGCGGATCACCGAACGGGAACGCCGTCAAGCAGGCGGGCGGGTGCGCGAGCAGCTTCTCCTTGTCGAGGCCCTGTTCCTGGCTGTAATCCACGGCCTTGCCCGAGGCCAAACCCGCCAGCGCACCGGGCATCCGCAGGTACCGGGTCGAACCCCCGCCGGCCCAGTGTGCCAATCCGCCCCAAGGTTCCAGCAAGGCCACGTGGGTCGTGCTCAACGTCGCAATGCCCCGCGCCATGGGTCCCAACACCACGTCCCCATCGCCCCCTTCCCACTGCTTCCAGGCCGCGGAGTCTCGAAAGACCCGCCCCGTGGTCCCGTCAGGGGCCACCCACTCCAGCACTTCCCGGTCCGGCCCTCCCGGGTGTTGCAACCACCGAAACCCGTGCGCCCAATCGGGCGCCACCACTTCCACTTCCGCTTTCGCTGCGGCTTCCGCTTCTACCCCCTCCTGCGTTCCGGATTCCGCCAGCTGGCATCCGGTTCCCCCGAATGCCATCACCAGCAACCCCATCGCCCAGCCCGTGCATTTGAACCGATTCCCCATCGCTGCAAAGTTAGCCCGACCGCTATCTTTGGGCACCATGGCAAGCAAGGAAGCAACCTTTGAACAGAACCGCGACGCTTTGGAGGGGGTTTGGCATGCCATCGCAACCCTCCACCGCAAGGCAGCCGCCGGCGGAGGCCCCCGCGCCACGGAACGGGAACATGCGAAGGGGAAATGGACCGCGCGCGAACGACTGGCCGCCCTGTTTGATGCGGGCGAAGCCCCCTTCGAATTCGGAGCCCTGGCGGGGGAAGGGATGTACGAGGAGCACGGCGGATGTCCCGGCGGTGGAGTCGTCGTCCAGGTCGGCCACATCGCAGGCCGGTTGTGCGTGGTGGTCGCCAACGACGCCACCGTCAAGGCGGGTGCTTGGTTCCCCATCACCGGAAAAAAGAACCTGCGGGCCCAGGAGTTTGCCCTGGAAAACCGGCTGCCCATCCTGTATCTGGTCGACAGCGCTGGGGTCTACCTCCCCATGCAAGACGAGATCTTCCCCGACAAGGAACACTTCGGGCGGATGTTTCGGAACAACGCCCGAATGAGCAGCCTGGGCATCCCCCAAATCGCGGCGATCATGGGGTCCTGTGTGGCCGGGGGGGCCTACTTGCCCATCATGAGCGACGAGGCGTTGATTGTTGAAGGCACAGGCTCGATTTTCCTGGCCGGGAGCTATTTGGTCCGCGCAGCCATCGGCGAGGTGGTGGACAACGAAACCCTGGGTGGGGCCGATACGCACTGCGCCATCAGCGGGGTGACCGACTACAAATGTGCCGATGACGCCGAAGCCATCGCCACGCTCCGGAAGTTGGTGGGGCAGCAAAAGGCCCCCACGGCCTGGGCCGGCTGGGACCGCATCGATGCCCTGCCGCCTGCGACGGGAGAACGGATCCGCGGCATCCTGCCTGCGGACCGCGGAACCGCTTACGACACCCGGGAACTCATCGACGCCTTGGTCGATGCCGGCAGTTTCACCGAGTACAAAAAGGAGTACGGCCCCACCTTGCTGACAGGCTATGCACGCATCGACGGTTGGAGTGTGGGCATCGTCGCCAACCAACGGGCCATCGTCAAGTCCCGCAAGGAGGGCGTACAATTCGGGGGGGTCATCTACTCGGACAGCGCAGACAAGGCGGCACGCTTCGTCATGAACTGCAACCAGAAAGGGGTGCCGTTGCTGTTTCTGCAGGATGTCACCGGCTTCATGGTGGGGTCCCGTTCAGAGCACGGGGGCATCATCAAGGACGGGGCGAAACTGGTCAACGCAGTCGCCAACTCGGTGGTGCCCAAGTTCACGGTCGTGGTGGGGAACAGTTTCGGGGCGGGGAATTACGCGATGTGCGGCCGTGCGTACGACCCGCGGTGGATGGTGGCCTGGCCTACGGCGCGCATCGCAGTCATGGGCGGTGCCCAGGCCGCACGGGTCTTGCAGCAAATCGAAGTCAGCCGACGTGAGAAATCGGGCGAACCGGTGGACGAGGCGGCTTCAGAGGCCCTGTTCCAACAGATTTCGGCACGATACGATGCCCAAACTTCACCCGTTTACGCCGCGGCCCGGCTGTGGGTGGATGCCATCATCGATCCAGCGGAGACACGCCGGTGGGTGTCCATGGGCATCGAAGCTTCGAACCACGCGGGGCCGCCGCCGCCCTTCAACCCGGGGGTCATCCAGACCTGAGGACGCCCTGAGGTCACTGGGTCCGCTCGTGCGATTCGAGGGTGATCAGGATGGGAGCCAGCAAAGGATGGATGTCACTGCGGGAGGGATCTTCCAGTCCACCCCGAACCAGCAAAATGGACTCCAGCAACGCATGCTCGTCTTCGATGCGCTCGGTTTGGTCTATCCAGGTCATGGCCTCCAAGGCAACCCGGAAGTCACCGGATACCGCTGCATGCACCACTTTGCGCAGCGCGGATTCCTCTACGAAGCCCGCATTCCAGAGGAAACTGATGATGTCTGCCTGCACGGGTTCAAAGCCCGGGTCATCGAGAGCGTCCACGAAGATGTCAGCGGCCGCCGAGACCTTAACGCTGCCAAGCAAAGTTCCAATGCGTTGACGCACAGCAGAAAAGGGTGTATCCCGGAAGGCCTCCAACAGCGGACGGACCCAGCGGAGGTCCCCGACTTCTTCCGCGCGCTCTACGGCCTCTAGGGCCCGTTGCTCATCGTTGGAGCCCAAAGCTTCCCATTCCATGAACTTGTTTTTTTTTTTGCAGGCCAAATGTAACCCATCCCGCTCTAGGGCCGCAGGTTCAAGGCATTCGCTGGCTGCCCCGGGCCCCGTGCCATGCGTCAGCAAACTCGGTCAACCAGATGGCTGTGGCGCCCCAGATGGTTCGGCCGTCGATTTCGTAGGCGGGGAGTTGGGCCCGGAGCCCGGGACGGACCTGAACCGGACGAGGTTGCAGGGCGTCGGGGTGGGCCCAATCGAGAACTCGGGGCCTGAGGAGGGCGGCCACTTCGGTGGGATCCACCTGCCAAGTGGGCTCGTGGGGGAGAACGGCCACGAAGGCCTCCACGTGGAAGGCGCTCGGAGCGATGTACAGGGGGGCGAGCTGGCCCACGACGGCGCTGGGCGCCACGGGGACCCCCATCTCCTCGGCAAACTCCCGAAGCGCGGTCGCCAGAGGAACCCCTGCGTCCACAGCCTCGGCTTCGCCCCCCGGAATCGAAACCTGCCCCCCGTGGACGCCGCCGTGCGGCGTTCGCTCCATCAGCACCGCCCGCCAATCCCACGATCCGTCGGGCTCCAGACCCGGAAACAAGGTCAGCAGCACCGAAGCGCGCCGCACCTGTACCCCCCGTGCCTCGGCTTCCTCGCGGGACTCCCGAACCACGGGCATGGCCCGGTAACGCCCGTCCCCGACAGGAGACCGGAGCATTCCGTAAAACCAGTCCCGCCAGGTGGCGGTCTCCGCGTTGCCCAATTCAAACATTGTCCCCAAATTTCCCGCAAAATCGCCCGCTTCACACCGGGGGACGTGTAATTTGGCCTGCCCACCGGCCGCTCCGGTCACACCCCATGAACACCCATTCCCAGCTGCCCCCCGCCCCCTACCGCTTGCCCGATCTGAGGAAGCACAGGGGCGACTTCTGGGCGCAAGGCGGGGACCTGAGCCCCGAAAGCCTCCTGAACGCTTACGCGGCGGGAATCTTCCCTTGGTTCATGCCCGGAACACCGTTGCAATGGCACAGCCCAGCCACCCGGTGCATCATGCGTCCCGAACAATGGAAGCCCAGCAAATCCCTGCGCGCCACCCTCCGGAAATCCGGCTTCACGGTGCGTGTGGACACTGCGTTCGAAGCCGTCCTCGACGGATGCGCGGCACCCCGGTCGGGCGAATCAGGCACCTGGATCGGCACTGAAATGCGCGAGGCCTACCTGACCCTACACCGCCAGGGCTGGGCGCACTGCTTTGAAACCTGGTCAGGCGACCGGTTGGTCGGGGGCCTCTACGGCCTTTCCCTGGGGCGCATGTTCATGGGCGAGAGCATGTTCAGCGCGGCCACCGACGCCTCCAAAGTGGCGTGGGACGCCTTGATGCGCTGGACCCTCGCCCACGATTTTGCCCCGGTGGATGGCCAAATCGTCAACAACCACCTCCTCTCCCTCGGCGCCGAGGCCATCCCC
>JBIKTK010000075.1:0-5994 GCA_044348125.1 Flavobacteriales bacterium
CCCAAACCGAACGGTCAGCGGGTAGTACTCCCCGTCGATGATGGAAGGGATGACCATGGTGTCGCCCTTGCGCAGGTGGTCCATGGGCTGGTGCCGGTGGGCGTAGAAGGCGCTCACCATGTCGTGCACAGGGTGCGGCAACGGAAAGGCGGTGCCCGGGGCGCGCTTGCGGTGCTCCTCGGTCTCCACCGCCCGCCGCGACCAATCGAACCGGTAGTCCTGCAGGAGGCGGTAGTCTCCCTCCTGGATGTCCCGAACGAAGCGCACGGGCAACTGGGTCTCCACATCGATGGAACTGCGGTAGGTGTCCCGCACCTTGAACACCCAGTCAAAAGCGGCGTTCGTGGCGCCGGTGGCCACGACCTGCCAGGTGGGCCGCCCGCCGACGTGTCCGAGGTCTTTGACCTGGATCGTGGCCTCGGCAGCTTCGATGAACCCGTACCGAATCCGGTACTGGAGTTTTTCGCCGGGGCGGTAGGCGCGGACCTGCGTGGTGGCACGGGGCCAGCCTTTGTGGGCGAGCGTGTCGGGCTTCACGAGGGGCGGCATGTGGGGCGTCCAGGGAACTACGGTCTGGGAAGTGACCCAGCCGATGCACCCAGCGAGGGCGGCCAAGACCGCCCAACGCTTCGGTTGGAAGGAGAAGGTGTTCATGCCCTACCGATACCAAAAAGCGGGCCTGAATCCTCCGACCCTGCGCGGCGGGTCCTCAGACCGTGGCGATGCACTTGAGCTCGATGGCGATGGGGGTCGGAAGTCGGTTGATTTCAACCGTGGTTCTACAGGGTTGATTGTGAGGGAAATACTCTGCGTATATGCGGTTGAAAACCACAAAATCCCGCTCCATGTCGACCAAGAAAACCGTCACATCTACCAATTTTTCCCAATCCGATCCGCTGGCCTCCAAGATGGCGCGCACATTCGCGAATACGCTGTGCACCTGGGCCTCGAAGTCGAAGCGAACAAAGTGGCCGCTGGCGTTGCGTTCGAGGCCCGGGATGCCGCTGTCTTGTGGACCGCTCCCGGCGATGCGGGGGCCTACCCCGCTGAGGAACAACAGGTCTCCCACGCGGCGGGCGTGGGGATAGGCCCCGACCGGAAGGGGGGCGCCGGAGGTGGAAATGGCGTCGGACATTTGCCAAAGGTACACACCGGCGGCAGGGTGGCACCCTCCGCGGTATCTTCGGGCCATGCGCTACACCCAACTTCCCGCGGACCTGTACCGCCGCAACCGCGCGGCCTTCATGGCCCAGATGCAGCCGGGCGCCCTCGCCCTCTTCTTCTCCAACGACATTTATCCCACCAGCGCCGATGGCACCTTGCCCTTCAAGCAGGCCTCGGACATGCTGTGGCTCACCGGCGTGGATCAGGAGGAAACCGTGCTGGTGCTGTTCCCGGACGCTTCCAACCCGCGGGACCGGGAGATCCTGTTCACGCTGGAAACGAACGAGGAATTGGCGATTTGGGAAGGAGCGAAGCTCACCAAGCAGCAGGCGACCGAGCGGACGGGCATAGGCCAAATCCAATGGACCCAATTCCTCGATCGGACGCTCCAACGCTTGCTCGCGGAGGCGGAGGGGGTCTACCTCAACGACAACCCCCACATGCGGGCCCGGAACGTCGTAGAAACACGGACCGACCGGGAAAATGCCGCCTTCCGCGCCCGGTACCCCCACCACCGTGTGGAACGTTCGGCCCCCATCCTCTACGGCCTTCGTGCCATCAAATCGCCCGAAGAGGTGGACCAAATGCAGCGTGCCTGCGACATCACCCGGGCGGGCTTCGAGCGGGTCTTGGGCTTCGTCCGACCCGGGGTGATGGAGTACGAGATCGAGGCCGAATTCCTGCACGAGTTCGTGCGCCGGGGCTCGCGCGGCTTCGCCTACACGCCCATCATCGGCAGTGGCGCCAACGCGAATGTGTTGCACTACATCGAGAACGCTGCGGAGTGCCGGGCAGGGGAGGTGATCCTGATGGACGTGGGGGCGGAGTATGGCGGCTATGCGAGCGACATGACGCGTTGCGTCCCGGTCAGCGGCCGGTTCACGCCCCGGCAACGTTCGGTCTACGAGTCGGTCTTGCGGGTCATGCGGGGCGCCATGGGTCTCCTGCGGCCGGGGGTGACGCTCGCTGCGTACCACGTGCAAGTGGGCGAGCTCATGACGCAGGAGCTCCTGGGCCTGGGGCTCCTCCAACCCGAGGAGGTGGCAGCCCAAAACCCGGATGTGCCTGCGTACAAAAAGTACTTCATGCATGGGACTTCGCACTTCCTTGGACTGGACGTTCATGACGTAGGCCACTGGCACCAGCCCATCCGGGTGGGCCAGGTCTTTACCGTCGAACCCGGCATCTACATCCGCGAGGAGGGCCTAGGCATCCGATTGGAGAACGACATCCTCATCACCGAAGACGGCTTCCGGGACCTCATGGCCCACATCCCCATCGAGCCGGACGACATCGAAGCCGCCATGGCCCGCCGCTGACCCGGGCGCCCAGCGCACCCATTAACATTCTGGGAACATAACGATTGCGTTGGGGACATGATACCTTGAACCGGGCTTTACATCGGCTGGTCGAAGGGGTAGAGAACTTGGTCGTCACAAACCAATCTCTTTTTCATGCGCTCTTTCTTACTGACCATGGTGTGGGTCATGTGCGCCGCAGCGGGGGCTTTTGCCCAAACCGACGGCCCGGGTGACTTCACCTTCGTGCTGCTGCACAACAACGACGGGGAGTCCTCCCTCGGCAACATCGACCACTTTGCTTCGGTGCTCGGCACCGAGCGGGCGGCGGCTGAGGCTGCGGGCCTGCCGTCGGTATTCGTGAGCAGCGGTGACAACATGTTGGCGGGAGCCATCCTCGGGCTTTGGCTCGACGAGAATGCGCAGCCGACCGGTACGCCTTACGACGCCATCGCCCTGTCTATGCTCCACTATGATGCATTGGCCATCGGCAACCACGAATTCGACTTCGGTCCGGACGCGCTCGCGGCGTTCATTTCGTCGTTCACCGCTTCACAACCGCCCTTCCTCAGCTGCAACCTCAGCTTTGAGAACGTTCCGTCCCTGCAAGCCCTTGTGGACGCAGGCCGCATCCTGCCGAGCACGGTGGTGGAGCGGGACGGCGAGCAAATCGGCATCATCGGCGCCATTACGCCAGAGCTCATCGGCATCACGAGCCCCGGCGCGACGACCATCAACCCGGACATTGTAGGTGCCATTCAGGCCCAGGTGACGGCGTTGGAGGCGGCTGGGGTGAACAAGATTGTCCTCATCTCGCACCTGCAGAGCATCACGAACGACATCGAACTCGCGGCGCTGCTCAGCGGCATCGACATCGTGGTGGCCGGCGGCGGAGACAACTATTTGACGAATGACGCGGGGTACAACGGCCCGCACCCGGTGTTTGGCCCCTACCCCTACCAGGTGACGGATGCCAGCGGTGCAACCGTGCATATTGTTACGACGGTCGGCAACTACACCCACCTGGGTGCGCTGACTGTGACCTTTGACGCGAACGGACTGGTGACGAATACCCATCCGGAGGTGAGCGGCATCCGCCAAGTGGACCTCGGCCCGACGGCCCCTTCCGATGCAGCGGTATACATGGCCGTGGTGCAGCCGGTGCAGGCGGAACTCGCTGCTCTTGCCGCGAACGGAGCTACCTGCGTGACCCAAATCGACCTCGACGTCCGCAAGCCTTCCGTCCGCTCGCGGGCAAACGGCATCGGCAACATCGTGGCGGACGCGTATTTGAAGGCCGGAAGGGATTTGGCCACGGCAGACCCCACGATTCCCATGCCGGTCCTCGGCATCGCAAACGGCGGCGGCATCCGCTGCAACGGCTACGGCTCGAGCCAAGGCTGCATCTACCCCGCTGGCTACACGCTGACGGAGGTGGACATGAACGACATTCTGCCGTTCGCAAACTTCATCGCGGTGCTTCCCTCGGTGACTTCCGAGCAGCTGAAGCTCGTTTTCGAAAACGCGGTGAGCAAGGTGGGATTGGATCCTTTGACAGGCCAAATCACCGGTGACGATGGCCGGTTCGCCCAGATTTCCGGTGGCACCCTCGTCTACGACGTCACCGCAGCGCCCTATGTCAACAATCCGGCCGATTGCAGCACCACCTTCGGCGGCCTGCGCGTGAAGAGCTTGGTCCTCGACAATGGGCTGGTCATCATCGAAAACGGCATTCCGGTGCCGGGCGTTTCGATCCCGGTGGCGACGGTGGACTTCACGGCGGGCCTCGGCGGTCCGGCTGGCTTCGGCGGCGACTGCTACCCTTGGGGAACCGAGGTTTTCGTGGGCTCGACGGTTCGGGCGGCGGATGCCTTTATCGACTACTTGACCCTCGACCTCGCAGGCACCGTGACCGATGTGGCGTACCAAGCCTACCCTCCAGTGACCACGGGCCGGATCCAGGTCCTGTTGCCCGAGGCATGCGCGGATGACACGGCGTGCAACTTCGGCGCCACAGCGGCGTGCTTGTTCGAAGATGCCTGCGGCGTGTGTGGCGGCGACGGCTCGACCTGTGCGCCGGGCTGCACCGACGCGACGGCGTGCAACTACGACGCGAACGCGGCAACGGACGATGGTTCCTGTGTCTTCGGCTCGGCGTCTTCGCCTTGTGTGGTTTCGTTCCAAGTGGCCTTTTCGGAGGACGACGCGGAGGAGAGCTTGAATCCGGCGTCGGCATTTTTCGGCACGCCCTACATCGACAGTTCGGACCTTGAGTTGACGCAAGACGGCTCGGACAACCAGGCCGTGGGCATCCGGTTCCGCAATGTGAACATTCCGGCTGGGGCCACCATCGCGTCTGCGTATGTTCAGTTCACGGTAGACGCCCTGCACAGCGGTCCGACCAGCGTGAACATCGCCCTGGAGGACGCGGCTTCACCTGCGCCTTTCAGCCCGTCGGTGCCCTTCGGCATTTCTTCTCGTCCGACCTGGGGTTCGGTGGTTTGGCCTTCGATTCCCGCGTGGACCGTGGTCGGTGAGGCAGGTGCTGCCCAAGCCACCCCGGACCTCTCGGAACTGGTTCAGCACGCGGTGCAACGTGACGACTGGTCGGCCGGAAACGCCCTCGCCTTCGTGTTGACGGGATCGGGCCGCCGAGAAGCCGAAGCTTTCGACGGCGTTCCCTCCGCTGCCCCGGTGCTCCACGTATCCTACCACTTTGAGGAAGAACCCCAGCCCTGCGTGCTCGGCGTGGTCTACGTCACCGAGGCCCATACGAGCGGCGAGCCGAAGGACTATATCGAACTGTACAACTCCGGCAGCTCGGATTGTTGGTTGACAGGCTTCCAGCTCGACGACGCAACAGTGTTGCAGGATTTGACCTTCGGCGAAGTGCTGCTCGCAGCGGGCGGATACTGGATCGGGTACGAAGATGCCCCGGGCAGCTTCACCAGCGGCCTTTCTAGCGGCGGCGACCTCGTCGTCCTCGGGGACGGCCAGGGCAACTCCCTCGTGGTGACGCTCGGACCGAGCATCGGCACGCAGTCCCAAAGCTTCAACGCAGCCGGGGTCGGTTGCTACACCGTGCCCACGCCGGGCGCAGCAAATGCCGCCTGTGGAAACGCCGGTTGTATGGACGCCACGGCCTGCAACTACGACGCCACGGCCACCACGTCTGACAACTCGTGCGTGTACTCGGACGGGGTGTTGAACTGCGACGGAACGTGCATCAACGATGCAGACGCGGACGGAATCTGCGACGAGAACGAGGGCATCGCAGGATGCACCGATGCCTCGGCGGAGAACTTCAATCCGCAGGCCACCGACGACGATGGTTCGTGCTGGGTTTCTGACCTCGCCTTCGAGGTGATGGGTTCACATGCGACGGGCCAATTCGATGCCGGCGCCGCCGAAATCGTCGACTACCATGCGGGGACGCAGCGGCTCTTCTACGTGAACGCCAGCGCGCGCACCGTGGATTGCCTCGACATGTCAGCCCCAGAGAGCTTGCCGCTCCTGTTCACCATCGATGCCA
>JBIKTK010000320.1:0-5955 GCA_044348125.1 Flavobacteriales bacterium
TGACGGCTCCGGTGAGGGGGTAGATTTGGCCCGAACAAATGGTCGCATCCAGCGATGAGCCCGTCCAATCGGGCTCCGTCGACACGAGCACGAGGTGGTCGATGAGGTTCAGGTTGCGGCAACCGTCTGGGCCCTCGTCGAAGTTGTTGTCGCCTACGACCAACTGCACCTTGTAGGCCCCCGGGTTCGGAAACGTGTGCGTCACCACCGGCCCGGTCGTGCTGGTAGAGCCGTCGTCGAAGTCCCAGTTCCAGCTGACAATCTCGAAGCCACTGGCGACGGTGGATGCGGCAGCATCGAACGTGATTTCGTCACCCGGGCAAGCCAAATGCGGCACCGGCTCGCCACTGTTTACAATCGCGAACGGCCGCTCACACGGATACCCGCAGCTGATTTCAGCACCGAAACTCCCCGACCCGCTCGCGTCCGACGTAAACTGCACGGTCAAGCACCCGGAGGTGTTGCCCGGGCTGGCAGATACTTCATCCCCCTGCAATTCATACACCTCGAACGTCCCGAGTACGGTCGCACCGGAGTTGTTGCCGTCGTAGATGGTGATGACATCTCCCGGTCCGAGCGCAGCAAGGGCGAAGTACAGCGTCGTGACCGTCTCCGGTGCCTCTGGGCACACGGTGATGGTGAAGTTCTCGTTCGGTCCGTAATCGCTGGCGCTCAACCCTGAATCGACGAGGTAGCCGGTGCAATCGGTCAGCGTGCCTCCCGCAGAAATGGGGGTTTCTTGCGAAAATCCCACCCCGGCAGTTCCGAGGATTAGGAGCGCCGAGACATGGAAACGCATCGTTCGAATCATGGCTGCTTGCGGTTTGGGGCTGCCCGGAGGTAGAGCTCTTCGAGGCGTTCGAGGCTGTAAACCGTGAGCACGCCCGCTTCGGAGGTGTACACGGTATGGCGGTCGGTGGCAGGGACGATCCCGAATTCGAGGGGACGCACCGCGCTACCAGGGCGCAGCGCCAGGGTTCCATCTGGCCGCAGCGGTTTCATGCCGGAATCGGCGGTGAAATTCCAGCCGTGGTCGGCGAAGAATGCCAGCCGGGCTGGGTCCGCTTTCCACGCAGCCCAATCGGTTGCGGGGGAAGTTTGGGCCGCGCAAAGCGCGCCAAACCCCAAAAACACCCACATCACAAGTACACGTTTCATTGCTCGCAAGATACAGGAGTTCAACTGGGACGCCAACCGCGCCCAAAGGGTTGCTTTCCACCGCCCACCGCGGAAAAGTGGAAAAAAGTGGCCCGGACTTTGCTCCTTCAAGAAATCCTCTATCTTTGCCGCCCCGAACGCGGGACACATCAGAGGATCTCGTAGCTCAGCCGGTTAGAGCATCTCACTTTTAATGAGAGGGTCCTGGGTTCGAGTCCCAGCGGGATCACAAAGTACCTGCCCAGGTGCTGAAATTGGTAGACAGGCATGTTTGAGGGGCATGTGTTCGAAAGGACGTGCGGGTTCGATTCCCGCTCTGGGCACTTTGAACGCCTCGGTCGCGAGGCGTTCCTGCGGCGTTGCAATGCGCAGCAGAACAAAGGTCACCTACCCGGGTGGCGAAATTGGTAGACGCGCAGTCTTCAGGCGGCTGTGCCTTCGGGCGTGCTGGTTCGAGTCCAGTTCCGGGTACGAGAATGGAAGCCTCGGGGAAATCCCGGGGCTTCGCGTTTTCCGGGAGTCCGGCGGGAATGCGCCGTATCTTTGCGCCGTGGTCACCCCGACGCCCTTGCCCCAGCTCCCTCTGCCCTCGCCGGCAGCGGACCGCCCCTTTCTCGTTGCGGGTCCGTGCAGTGCCGAGACCCGGGACCAGGTGCTCGAAACGGCCCGGGCACTGAAGGCCGGCGGTCAGGTTTCGTGGTTTCGCGCGGGGGTGTGGAAGCCACGCACACGTCCGACCGAGTTTGAGGGAAGTGGCGATGCGGCCCTCGCGTGGCTTGCCGAAGTGCGTGAAACGGTGGGACTTCCTGTGACGGTCGAAGTGGCGAATGCGGCGCATGTGGAAGCGGCCCTGGCACACGGACTGGATGGAGTCTGGATCGGGGCGCGTTCTACGGTCAGTCCGTTCGTCGTGCAGGAGCTCGCAGACGCGTTGGCCGGCACTGCGATGCCTGTTTGGGTCAAGAACCCGATGCACGCGGACCTCAAGCTGTGGCTCGGAGCCATCGAGCGCATCGAGCGAACGGTGCAAGGCCCTGTCGCAGCCATCCACCGCGGCTTCAGCAGCTATGGACTCAAGGCGTTCCGCAATGCACCCATGTGGGAAATCCCCATCGGCCTGCGCGCAGAACGACCGGAACTGCCCATCCTGTGCGACCCCAGCCACATCACCGGGGCGCGGGACCGCATCGCCTCGGTAGCGCAGCGCGCCCTCGACCTCGGCTTCCACGGCTTGATGATCGAGGTGCACCCGCGGCCCGACGAAGCGTGGAGCGATGCTGCGCAGCAAATCACGCCGGAGGGCCTCGCTTCCCTCCTCTCGGCGCTGCAGCTGCGCACCAGCCTGACGGACCCCGATTTGCTCCACGGCCTCTCTGCCCTCCGGCTCCAAATCGACAGCCTCGACGAACAGCTCGTCGAAATCCTATCGAACCGCATGGCCGTCGCCCGTCGCATCGGTGCATTTAAAAAAGCAAACGGCCTCGCCATCCTCCAACTCGAGCGCTGGGCGGAGGTACTCGGTTCGCGCACCGGCTGGGCCGGAGAACGCGCCGTAGACCGCGATTTCATGGCCCGATTCCTCGAATTGCTGCACGAAGAAAGCATCCGGATCCAATCCGAGGATCCCTCCTGATTCTCAGCGTTTTCCGGATTCTCACTTTTTTTTCAAAAAACCGTAACCTCCCAGAATTCCCTCCGTTATAAGGGGTAGGTTTTGGTTTTGCCACACTCGATTGAGTGTCAAGAATCAGGCGATTTGGTGAGGAGGGGCCCTTCAACGGAGGGGCCCCTTTCTTTTTTCAGGTTAAGGGGACAGATTGAGGTTGAGGTTGAGGAAACAGATTGAGAAAACAGATTGAGGGTGAGGGGCGAGGTCAGTGGGGGGCTTTGATGAACGGTGCGAACCCAAGGACGCCGTTCGGAGCCAGCAGCTGCAGGATGTACGTGCCCTCGGGAACCGTTGCCACGTCGATGGAGGATGAAGCGCGCTGCAATTTTCCGCTTGCGACCGTCGAGCCCGTCACGCTGATGATGCGGTATTCAGCGGTGCGGAAAGGAAGGTACACGAGGTGGAGGATGGATCCGACCGGGTTCGGATAAACTGCCAGTTCGAGGTGCTGAGGCTGCTCCACAAGGTCTACGGAACCGGGAACGGTGATGACCGAGACTGCGGTGTCAGCGCGTTCGCAGGCGGTGGCAATCAGCTGGACGGTGTAGGTTCCGGGATTGATGTAGGTGTGGACGGGGCTGATTTCCGTGGAAGTTTCGCCGTCCCCGAAGTCCCAAACGAACGACGAGGCGTACGCGGAGGTGTTCGCGAACTCTACTTGGAGGTCTGCGGCCAGGGAAACCGAAAAACCCGCCGCCGGGTCGTATGCGCCGATGTGCCATTCCAGCAAGCTGTCGAAGACGACGGCCTTTGCCGCATCGCGGATCAGGGCCGCATCGGCCGGGGGAAGCGAGGAATTGAACGCGATGGTCGTGGGGTCTTTGCGGAAAAGCGCGGCGTAGAAGCTGCACGCAGCGGCGTACGAGCCCGCAGCCGAAGGGTGGCTCTCGTCGGATTGGTACAGCTCGAGTGTGGGGTAATGCGTGCGGATGTAGCGCCAAACGGCACCCACCGGCGACAAGATGGCGTCGTTCGCTTCCGCCATCATCCGGTACCTGAGGTTCAGCAGGCTGTCCATGCCTGCGTAGGTGCAGACGGGTGGCCACGTGGCACAGTTCGAGGCGTCGCCGTTTTTGCGTCCCCACGTCATGAAGAAGACCGTCTCTGCGCAGGGGTTCGCCACGTGGATTTGGTCATCTAACAAGGCCGCAAACGGGAACACCTGCGCCTCCACCTGGCTGAGCGGGAACGAGGGCGCCTGGCTTTGCTCCTGCAGCACCACGTAATCCCAGGTGCCTGTGGCCATGAGTGCCTGCGACGTCGCGTTCGTGGAATGCCCTTGAAGCGTATAGCCACCCGGCGTGTTGCTGCCAAACAGGAGCACGTCGCCCACAGATGCAGCGGCATCTGCCACCAGTTGGGGCAGGTTGTTGTACGCGGTGTAGCTGTTGCCGAGGAACAAGGCCCGCTTGGTCACGGTTTGGCCCAGCGCCGAGCTGGCGAAAACCAGCATTAAAAATCCGACCGCTGCTCTCATGGACGTGCAATTTCCACCACCCAAACTCAAACTCAAACTCAAACTTTCATTTGGTAAACATCGCCACCCAAATCGACCGGCTCAACCGGTAGATCAGCGGCAGCAACAGGAGCAACAAGACGATACCTGTGGTGAGAAAGGTGCCCACGTGGGTAAAAAAGCCGAACGTGATCCAGCCCCACGCATCGAACGACAGGAGGGCGACGAGCACTGCCACCCACAAGGCGACGGTGAGGGCGTACGAAACGTAGGCCGCGCCGAAGTAGAAGCCGGGTTCGCGCACAAGGTCGAGCTTGCATGACCGGCATTCCGCGTGCATGCGGGCGGTGTCCGCAGGGCGGTAAGCTGCGCCGACGAACAGGTTGCCCTCGCCGCAGCGGGGACATTTGAAGCCTAAGATGGCCTTCAGGCGAGCAATTCCGCGGGTCATGGGCGCGAAAGTAGGTCGAAAGCCCGGCCCCGGACGGGACTTGGGTCACCGCCGCAGCGAGGAAAGGTCACTTCACGTCCTGCATCTCGACGAGTCGGCGGTACAGGCCGGCGGCATCGGACATCAGATCTTCGTGGGTACCGGTGGCGACGACCCGGCCGCGGTCGAGCACGACGATGAGGTCGGCCCGGCGGACCGTGCTGAGGCGGTGGGCGATGACGATGGAGGTGCGGCCCGCCATCGTGCGGTCGATGGCCTGTTGGACGAGGTGTTCCGATTCCGTGTCGAGGGCGGAGGTGGCCTCGTCGAGGAGGAGGAGAGGCGGGTCGCGGTAGAGGGCGCGGGCGATGGCGAGGCGTTGGCGTTGGCCGCCGCTGAGCCGGCCGCCGCCGTCGCCGATGCCGGTGGCGAAGCCGTCGGGCAGGCGGTCGATGAACTCGAGGGCGTTTGCCGCGGCGGCGACGGCCGTGAGGCGATCGGAATCGAGGGGGGCGCCGAGGGCGATGTTGTCGGCGATGGTGCCGTTGAAGAGCAGGGGGTCTTGGGCGACGATGCCCATGTGGGAGCGCAGGGCGTGGGCGGCGACGTCGCGGAGGTCGACGCCGTCGATGAGGATGCGGCCCCCGGTGGGGTCGGCGAAACGCGCGACCAACTGGGCGAGTGTGGATTTGCCCGAGCCGGAAGGACCGACGAGGGCCACGGTCGCGCCCCGGGGCACCTCGAAGGAGACGTCGCTGAGCACGTCGGCCTCGGAACCAGGGTAGCGGAAGGATACGCCCTCGAAGCGGAGGCGGTCGGCCAGGGGCGGACACGTCACGGGTACCTCCGGGTCGGGAATGCGCCAGGGTTCTTTGAGGATGGCGTCGAGCCGGTCGAGCGATGCGGCTCCTTTCGAGAGCTTGAACCAGCCGTCGGAAATGGCGCGGGCGGGGGGAATGATTTGGGAAAACACCACCAAATAGCCGATGAACCACTCACCGCTCAGCCCGCCTTCGCCGCGCAGCACGAGCAGTCCGCCGAATCCGAGCAACACCGCCATGACCGAGAGCGAAATGGTTTCCGACATCGGCGATGCGAGGTATTCGCGCTTGTAGAGGCGCCGCATCAGCCGGAAGTAGTCGGAATTCACCGCGCGGAAGCGTTCGCGGAAGGCCGGCTCTGCGTTGAACCCGCGCACCGCGCGGATGCCGCCGAGCGTTTCGTCGACGAGCGACATGAGGT
>JBIKTK010000077.1:0-5914 GCA_044348125.1 Flavobacteriales bacterium
GGCCTTGAGCGTTTTGAGCAGACGCGGCAGGTCTCGTGTGCCAAACCAAGCATCCACCTCCGGAATCCCCTCCGACAATTCGTCCTTGTAACGCTCGCTGAGACAGCCCGTCACGTAGAGGCGGTCGAGGGAGCCGGCGGATTTGGCCTCCGCAAAGCCCAGAATCGTGTCGATGCTTTCCTGCTTCGCCTTCTCGATGAAGCCGCAGGTGTTCACGATGACGATGCCTGCATCGCCCGTGCGGCCCTCGTGCTCCACGTCGAATGCGTTCGCCCGGAGCTGGCCCATCAGTACTTCGCTGTCATACAAGTTCTTGGCGCACCCGAGGGTGACCACATTCACCTTGCGGGGTTGGGAAGAGCGGGTTCGCATGGCGGGTTGCTTTAGGCTTGGGGTCGTGGGGCTTCCATCTTCTCGGGCAGGAGGGAATCGATGAACGCTTTTGCATCGAAGTCCTGCAAATCCGCGAGTTTCTCCCCCACCCCGATGAACCGGACGGGAATCTGCAGTTGGTTGCGGATGGCCAACACCACGCCGCCCTTGGCGGTACCGTCCAGCTTGGTGATGACCAGGCCGGAAACTTCGGTCGCTTCCAGGAACTGTCGGGCCTGCTCAATGGCGTTCTGTCCGGTCGAGCCGTCCAATACGAGGAGCACCTCATGGGGCGCCCCGGGAACGACCTTGTCCATGACGCGTTTGATCTTCGACAACTCCTCCATCAAGCCGCGCTTGTTGTGCAGGCGTCCCGCCGTGTCCACGATGACCACATCGCTTCCCCGGGCCACCGCGGCTTGGAGCGCATCGAAGGCCACTGAGGCAGGATCGGACCCCATGTTTTGAGCGATGATGGGCACCTGTACCCGCTCAGCCCAAATCCGCAACTGGTCAATGGCCGCCGCCCGGAAGGTGTCCGCAGCGGCCAGCAATACGGAGTGGCCCTGGCTCTGGAAACGGTGGGCGAGCTTCCCGATGGTGGTGGTTTTGCCTACGCCATTGACGCCGACCACCATCACCACGAATGGCCGCTGCTTGTCCAATTCGAGCCCCTCCAGCCCGGCCGGCGCGGCATGGGCCTGGCCCTGGGCATCCAGGTCGGTGAACAAATCCATCATCACCTCCCGCAGCATGCTGTAGAGCTCTTCGTTCTCGAGGTAGGCCTCCCACCGGGCGCGCTTGCGCAGCCGGTCGATGATCCGCATGGTGGTCTCCACGCCCACGTCCGCCGTGATGAGGGCTTCCTCGAGTTCTTCGAGCAACGCATCATCGAGCTTCCTGCGACCGGTGAAAACCCGGGCGAGTTGGGTCAGTACGTTCTGCTTGGTCGGTTGGAGGCCCGTTTCCAAGGCCTTTTTTTCCGAGCTGCTCTTTTCCGAGCTGCCAAACAACCTTTTGAAAAAACTCATGGGGTGAAAATAAAAAAAGAGGCCCATTCCGTCCGGAACAGGCCCCTCAATGGAACCGGCGACGGAACGGAGTCCGCCGTCGAATGGGTCAGTTCTTGGCGAGCCAGCTCTTCACGTCGTCGTTGTGCACGATTTCCTCCTTGAAGATGTAAGCTCCGGACTTGTCGCTGCGAACCATCTTGATCACCTTCGTGTGCTGCTTTCCACCTCCGGTCTGCAGCGATGCTACGGTCTTCTTTGCCATGGCTCAGGTTATTTGATCTCCTTGTGAACGGTGTACTTGCGCAGCACCGGGTTGTACTTCTTCATCTCAATCCGCTCCGGCGTGTTCTTGCGGTTCTTCGTGGTGATGTAACGGGAAGTACCCGCAACGCCGGAGGTCTTGTGCTCCGTGCATTCGAGAATCACCTGTACGCGGTTGCCTTTCTTCGCCATCTTACGTGAATTGGGCTGCAAATATAGTGCAAGCGCTCGGACCTGCAAGGGATGGGGCGGGAATTTGTGGTGGGTGGGCACAATCTTCGGGGCAGCCGGGGCGTTGCTCACACGGCCCCGTGGAAAACCCTGCGGCCCGGGCGCCGAGTGCCGCCGGGTCGGGGAATAATTTTAGCGATTGCACCATGGCTTCACGATCCTCCTCCCACGCCGAAGCGGCGGCCCGTCCGAGAAACCGGAAAGTAGTTGACCCGGACGATTCGTTTCCGTTTGTGGACCTGGAGGAGGGCGATGGGGCGACCGATTTTCGGGGGGGGGAGCCGGCGGCGGGGGGCGCGGCGCGGGGGCGGAAGCCCCAGGCGAAGCCGCGGGCTGCCGCCCGGCCCCGGTCGGCTGGGGTGGCCAGCAAGGGGGGGGCGCGGCGCGCCGGGGGGGCACCGGGGTTCCTGGGCAGGCTCCGCCGGGGCTGGGCGAACCCCCGCACGCGGGCCGTCTGGGGGTTGGTGACGTGGGCGCTGGCGGCATTCCTGGCAGGGGCCTTGGTTTCTGGGTTGCTCACCGCCGCCAGTGACTACGAGCTGGTCACCGAAGGCGTGCGGGTCGATGCCCAAGGGGAGGCGGCCCCGTATCAGAACTGGTTGGGAGGGGCCGGGGCGCATGCCGCATTCTGGTTGGGGAGACAAGGCTTGGGCATCGGAGCCTTGGCGGTGCCGGTTTGGCTGGTGCTGCTGGGGTGGCGATGGCTGTGGGGGCGCCCGCTGGCCGGCGGAACCAAGGTTGGGGCCTTTGCCGCGCTGGGGCTGGTGATGCTCCCCTGGGCCATCGCCTTCGTGGGACATTTGATGGGAACCTTGGGCGACCCCAACTGGGATCCCTGGGTGGGGGCCACCGGTCACTGGATGCTCAAAACCGGCCTGCACCACCTGGGCGGCTGGGGCACAGCCTTGGTGCTCTTTGTGGTGGGCGGCGGCATCGCCGTTTACTACGCCCAGCCGATGATGGCCGAGGCAACGGGCCCGACTTGGCGGCTGCGGGATTGGTTCCGGCGTTCGGAAACGGACGCGGGCGACGAGGAGGAATGGGAAGATGCCGAGGAGGAAGCCTGGGAGGGGGATGCGGCCGACATTGCACGCCGCGCAGGCTGGGGCGCACCGGCGGGCGGTTCCGGGGCGGCGGGAGCGGCGGGAGCGGGGGGAGCGGGGGGAGCGGCGGGCACTGCGGCCCCGAAAACCCCACCGGCACCCGCAACGACGGCGCCGGCGCCGACAGAGCAGCCCCGGAACACCCGGGTCGCCGCGCCCCCCGAGCGCGATGACCTCGATCAACTCCTGGACGACCTCCACGACGATCATTTCGAGGAGGACGAGGAAGAGGGTGCCCCGGACGAGGCCCTGGAAACCGATGCAAATCGGGGCATTCCCTTGGAGGGCATGGGATTTGAAGTTCGTTTGGCCGAAAGCGACACCCTGCTTTCGGAAGACCAAATCGAGCAGCGCATCCAGGAACTCGGCGAGTACGACCCGACCCTGGACCTCGCCCGCTACGAGTTTCCGCGCATCGACCTCCTCCAAAACCACGGCGACGGCAAAGTGCGCGTCACGAAAACCGAGCTCGAAGCGAACAAGAACCGCATCATCGACACCCTGCGGCACTTCAGCATCGAAGTTTCGAGCATCAAGGCGGAGGTCGGCCCCACGGTCACCCTGTACGAAATCGTTCCCGCCCCGGGCATCCGCATTTCGAAGATCAAGAACCTGGAGGACGACATCGCCCTGAGCCTGTCCGCCCTCGGCATCCGGATCATCGCCCCCATTCCGGGGCGCGGCACCATCGGCATCGAAGTGCCCAACTCCAATCCCGATGTGGTCTCCATGAAAGCCCTCATCGCCTCGGACAAGTTCCAGAACGCGGACGCAGCCTTGCCGGTGGCCATTGGGAAGACCATTTCGAACGAGACCTACGTGTTCGATTTGGCCAAGATGCCCCACCTCTTGATGGCCGGTGCAACGGGTCAGGGCAAGTCCGTGGGCCTCAACGCCATCCTCGTTTCGCTGCTCTACCGGAAGCACCCGGCCCAGTTGAAGTTCGTGCTGGTGGACCCGAAGAAGGTGGAATTGACGCTGTTCAACTTGATTGAGCGGCATTATTTGGCCAAACTCCCCAACAGCGAGGATGCCATCATCACGGACACGTCGAAGGTGGTCGCTACGCTCAACTCGTTGTGCATCGAGATGGACCAGCGCTACGACCTGCTCAAGGACGCCCAGTGCCGCAACCTCAAGGAGTACAACGCGAAGTTTGTCCAGCGCCGCCTCCTGCCCACGGAGGGGCACCGCTACCTGCCCTACATCGTGCTGGTGGTGGACGAGTTTGCGGACCTCATCATGACGGCGGGCAAGGAGGTCGAGACGCCCATCGCCCGTCTCGCCCAGCTGGCGCGGGCCATCGGCATCCACCTCATCATCGCGACCCAACGCCCGTCCGTGAACATCATCACGGGGACCATCAAAGCGAATTTCCCCGCGCGGATCGCGTTCCGGGTGACGTCGAAAATCGACTCGCGCACCATCCTCGACGCGGGGGGCGCGGACCAGCTCATCGGCCGGGGCGACCTCCTGCTCAGCACGGGCAACGACCTCATCCGAATCCAGTGCGGCTTCGTGGACACCCCCGAAGTGCAGTCCATCTGCGAATTCATCGGCAGCCAGCAAGGGTACCCCAACGCCTTCCTGTTGCCTGAGTACAACGAAGAAGAGGGGGGTTCAGAGGGAGCCGCCTTCGACGACGGCGAGCGGGACCCCATGTTCGAGGAGGCCGCCCGGACGCTGGTCCTGCACCAACAAGGCTCCACCTCCCTGCTGCAGCGCAAACTCAAGCTGGGCTACAACCGGGCAGGCCGAATCATGGACCAGCTCGAACATGCCGGCATCATCGGCCCGTTCGAAGGCTCCAAAGCCCGCCGCGTCTTGTTTCCGGATGAAGCGAGTTTGGAACAGTATTTGCGAAGTCAGGACAACTGACCCCATCTTCGCAAGATGAATTCGCTCCGCCCCACCCTCCCCTCTTGGACCCGCGTCCTCGCCGTGTGCTGGACTGCTTCCGCCCTGCTCCTGGCCGCCGCCACCGATGCCACCGCCCAAGACGCCACGGCGTTGCTGACGAAACTCAGCAACAAGGCGAAGACCTACACGACCATCGAAGCCGCCTTCAAGAGCACCCTCGTGGACACGCGCAACAACCTGCGGGTGGAGCAGCGGGGCACCTTGTACCTCAAGGGCAAGCGCTACCAAATCGACCTCGGTGACTTCGTGGTCGTGAGCGATGGGGTGACGGTTTGGACTTACGAAAAGGAGATGAACGAGTGCTACATCGAGAACGCCGCGGACATGGAGCAGGACGGCATCGATCCCGCCAAGCTCTTCACCATTTGGGAGGACAATTTCCGCAGCGAACTCAAGGGCAAGGTGAACATCGGCGGCGTGAACTGCACGCAGGTGAACCTCTACCCCAAGGGCAGCGAAAAGCGTTCTTTCCACACCATCCAGCTCTTTGTGGATGAGGCCAAACTCCAAGTAGTACGGGTGGTGGTGAAGGGCCGCGAAGGCTCCGATGTGCAGTACGATGTCACCAAATTCACGCCCAATGTCGCGCTCGCCGACGAGCGTTTCAAGTTCAACAAGGGGAAGTACCCCGGGGTGAAGATGGTGGACAACCGACTTTGAGGAAATCGCGCGCTGCGCCGCGCTGCGCGCGGAGATGGCGCTGCGCGCTGAGATAAGAGATGGCGCCGCTGCGCGGCGAGAGATAGGAGATGGCGGGGCGGCGCGGCGAGAAGGGTCAACCTGCGGAACGGCGCAGGGCTTCGAGGCCCGCTGGACCGATGGACAGCTTCTGGCTCCAGGCGCTCTGTGGCGAAACGACGCGCCAGAAGGGAGCCACCTCCGAGGGGGCCTTGCCCGCGTTCAATTGTTCGATGGCCACCTCGGCCACGATGCGCAGGAAGATGCCCGCAGTCATGGGGCACGTCCCATCGGCTCCTTGCGCCCGGGCCAAATCCCGTCGCAGCGTCGACATAT
>JBIKTK010000078.1:0-5908 GCA_044348125.1 Flavobacteriales bacterium
GGGGAGTCTTCCCGGGTCCAAAACCGTGCGTTGCTGGCACTGCCCCCCCTGTGACCCGGCACCGGCAGCCAGCGCGATGGGCCGACATCACACCAGAATGTGCGCGCCCGGCGCGCCACCTTTTCAAATTCTCCGCGGCGTAGCCGTGGAAATCTCTTGTTTCAGGCGGCGCAGCCGCCTTGTCTCCGCGAGGCAAAGCCGAGCGGCATCTCCTGTCTCGGCGCGAAGCGCCTTGTTTCAGGCGGCGCAGCCGCTTTGTCTCCGCGAGGCAAAGCCGAGCGGCATCTCCTGTCTCGGCGCGAAGCGCCTTGTTTCAGGCGGCGCAGCCGCCTTGTCTCCGCGAGGCAAAGCCGAGCGGCATCTCCTATCTCGGCGCGAAGCGCCTTATCTCAGCGGCGCAGCCGCCTTGTTTCCGCGCGAAGCGCAGTGTTTCCGCGCCAGCCTACGCCTTCACCCGATCCGCCACGTAGGAACCGATGGCCAAGGAGGCCGTGGCCGCAGGGGATGGAGCGTTGAGGACGTGGATGTTTTCGCCTGCGGACACGATGCGGAAGTCGTCACGGGTGTCGCCATCTTGGGCGAGCAGGAGGGCCCGAACGCCTGCGCGGCCCGGCTTGATGTCCGCATCGGTGAGGGAAGGGACGAGCCGTTGGAGGGTCTGGAGGAAGAGCCGCTTGGAGAAGGCGCGGCGGTATTCGTCGATTCCGAAACGCATGTTCTGGAGGAAGAGACGCCAAGTGCCGCTGTAGGTCAAGGCCTCCCAGGTGTCGCGCAGGTCGAAGTCCGTCTTGCCGTACCCTTCTCGCTTGAAGGAGAAGACCGCGTTGGGACCGCATTCGACGCCGCCATGGACCATGCGGGTGAAGTGGACCCCGAGGAACGGGAAGTCGGGATTGGGGACGGGATAAATGAGGTTGCGAACCTTGTCGAGGGCGTGGGACTCCAGCTCGTAGTAGTCACCCCGGAAACCGACGACCCGCTCGGTGAGCGCCACGCCGTCGCGGCGGGCGAGGCGGTCCGCTTGGAGCCCGCCGCAAACCACGAGGTGCCGGCAGGTGATGGAGGAGGCGGCGGCGAGCGCTTCGGGGACCGGGAAGGCTTGGGAGGGGCGATCGCCATGGACGATGCCCGGGGTGGCCGCGAGGCGGGGCGTGGGGCGGAGCTGGAGCCGCGTGAGTGCTCCCTCGCGGACGATGTCCACCACCTCGCGCTCGAGCAAGACCCTGCTTTCCGGCTGGATGCCGCAGGCGACCTGGGCCATGCGCTCCGTGGCCGTCCGGAAATCGATGATGCCCGTACAGGGGACGTACAGGGCGTCCACCCCGGCACAGTGCGGCTCGATTTCACGCAGCTGGGCGGCGGAGATGCGTTCGAGCCCTTCGATTTGGTTTTCCAAACCCGTCCGGTAAATCTTCTCCAACCGGGGCACCTCCGACGCATCCACCGCCACCACGACCTTGCCACAGACATCGTGCGGAACCCCGTGCTCCTTGGCGAAAGCCACCAACTCCCGCCTCCCCTGCACGCAATTCGTTGCCTTCAACGAACCCGGCTTGTAATACAGCCCCGAGTGGATTACCCCGGAGTTGTTGCCCGTTTGGTGGTGGGCCAGCCCCCCCTCCTTTTCGACCAGCAGGAGCCGCCAGTCCGGATGCTGGCGCTGAATCTGGTAAAAAGTGGCTGCCCCCACGATGCCCCCTCCGACGACCACCGCGTCGAAATGCGTCCCCGTATGATTTGCGTTCATTGTCGGCAAAATTAGGCGCTGGGGTCCGGGGACGTATATTCGCCGTCCATGAGCGCGAATCCTCTGGCCTTGGCCGGCCTTTCTGAAGGCCAAACCCGAAAAATCCAACGCGCCTGGACGATGTACGACTGGGCAAACAGCGTTTACTCCCTCGTCATCACGACCGCCAT
The DNA here is from genome assembly GCA_044348125.1 of Flavobacteriales bacterium. Classification (GTDB taxonomy): domain Bacteria; phylum Bacteroidota; class Bacteroidia; order Flavobacteriales_D; family Sanyastnellaceae; genus CAMCYM01. Next base: position 1,918 of record JBIKTK010000078.1, read on the forward strand.
TTTCCCCATCTTCTTCAACAACGTCACCACCCGGGAAGTGGACGGCCAGCGGATCGACACCGTTTCGTTTTGGGGCACCGAACTCCTGAACACCCAGCTCTACGCCTACGTCCTCGCCTCCTCCTTCCTCGTGGTCATCCTCCTGAGCCCCTTGCTCAGTGGCATGGCCGACTACGCAGGCAAGAAGCGGTTCTTCATGCAGGTCTTCTGCTACCTCGGCAGCGCCTCCTGTGCGAGCATGTACTTCTTTGAACCCTCGAAGTTGGAGTGGAGCATGTTGTCCCTGTTCTTGGCGAACATTGGGTTTTGGGGGAGTTTGGGCTTCTACAATGCCTTCCTCCCCGAAATCGCGCCGCGGTCGGAGCAAGACCGGCTCGGGGCACGCGGGTACATCATGGGTTACCTCGGGAGCCTGCTGCTGCTGATCATCTGCCTCGGACTCATCCTGGGCGTGGGACCGCACATGACCCGTTGGGCCTTCGTGCTGGTCGGGGTTTGGTGGGTCGCCTGGGCCCAATGGCCCTTCCGGTACCTGCCATCGAATCCTTACCACCACAAGCCGGAGGGCAACCTGCTGCTCCACGGATTCCAAGAGCTGCGGGGCGTGGCGCGGGAGTTGCGGGGTCAACCGGTCCTGAAACGCTACCTCCTGTCCTTCTTCATTCTGTCCATGGCCCTGCAGACCATCATGCTCATGGCCTCGTCCTTCGGCATCAAGGAGGTCCGGCTCGCCAGCGACCAGCTCATCGTGGCCATCATCGCGGTCCAGTTGCTCGCCATCCCCGGGGCCTTCCTCGTGGCCCATTTGTCGGGACGTTGGGGCAACCTGCCCACCTTGATGGCTTGCATCTCTGTTTGGGTGGGTGTGTGCCTCTATGCGTACTTCGGGGTGAAGTCGGTGGAAGGATTCTATGTCGCAGCGGGGGTCATCGGATTCATGATGGGCGGAACCCAAAGCCTCAACCGGTCCACCTACGCCAAGATGCTCCCCGATACCGAGGACCATGCCTCCTACTTCAGCTTCTACGAAGTGCTGGAGAAAGGAGGCCTCATCATCGGAATGTTCAGCTGGGGATACATCGAAGGCTTCACCGGCTCGATGCGGGACAGCATCTTGGTGCTCATCTTGTTTTTTGGTGCCGCCTTGGCCGTCCTGATGTGGGGCATGCGCAGCAAGGACCCCGCAGGCGATGGGCTGGCACGGAGTTTGGGGCATTGAACATACATGGTTAACTTGGTCGCCGTCAAAGCCCGCTTCGGTCGGCCCCAAGGTCGCCGGTTGGGGGTGGGTACAAACACATTCATTGCATTGAACATGAACGGATTCAAATCGGTAGTTCGGGGCGGTTGGGCCCTGGTGTTGGGCCTCGTGTTGGGCCTGATGTTGGGTGGGGCAGCTTTGCCCGTTTGGGGCCAGGACGAGGAAGCTGAGATCAACCTCGTTCCCAATGGTAGCTTCGAGGAAGCCGATGTGAAGCGACTCAAGGCTTACGGCGAATTGGTGGCGTTGTGCAAGCCTTGGCTCAGCCCGACCGCCGCGCAACTGGACCTCTTCGCCACCGGCATGAAGTCGGAGAAGGTGAATGCGCCCAAGAACCTCTACGGCGTGCAAGAAGCCACCGATGGCAGCAACTACGCTGGCATCCGCGCGCTGAGCAAGGACGTGAAGCTGCCGCGCACCTACCTGCAAATCGCCTTGAGCGAGAAGTTGGAGGCAGGCCAAATGTATTGCGTCTCGTTCGACATCTCGTTCGCTGAAAACTCCCGCATCGCCTGCAACGACGTAGGGGTCGTGTTCAGTGACCGGAAATTGGCCCAAAACAACACGGGCTCCATTGTGCGGGATGTGGCGGTGCGGCACAGCACGAACAAGGTGCTGGAGTTCTCCGAGGGCTGGGAGTCCATTTGCGGCACGGTCATCGGCACGGGCACGGAGGCGTACCTCATCCTCGGTGGCTTCGGAAGCGACGCGGGCACCAAGACCACCAAGCCCAAGCGTCCCGCTGGCATCACGGGCACGCAGCTCAACCACGCGTACTACTATGTGGACAACATCCGGGTCTACCCCGTAACGGCGAAGAGCCAATGCAGCTGCGGACAAGGCAACGAAGCGCGCTCGAGCATGGTTTACGGCGCATCCATCGTGCTGAACGACAACATGACGGACGAGGAAAAACTCAGTGTATCAGCCGTTTACTTCGGTTACTTGAAGCGGAATGCCACCTCGGCCGCAGACGAAACGGTGGCGCTTCTGGCGACCATTCTCAAGGCGCATCCGAGCTGGAAGTTGACGGTGGTGGGCTACACGGACGACGATGAATTCAACGAGGGCAAGGTGAATGCCCGCTACCAGGGTCTGGGGATGCAGCGTGCGGAGTTCATCCGGGAGGCGCTGATTCAGCAGGGCATCGGGGCGGATCGGTTGACGGTGGAGAGCCGGGAAAACGCGGATCCTGCGTCGACCCGCGATACGGAAATCAGCCGCGCCCAGAACCGTCGGGTCACGTTCACGCTCGTCAAGTAAGGCACGTTGCAGGGGGAGCTGGGGGTGGCCAGGGTCCTGCGCCAGGGAGGCTGGCTGCGCCGGGGAGGCTGGCTGGTGGTGCTGTTCGGGCTGTTGATCGCACCCGGAGGGCCGGTTCGGAGCCAGGGAGGGACGGCTGGGGTCAACCTCGTGGCGAATGGCGGCTTCGAGGAGCGAAGCTGGTGCCCTGCGCAGTACAATACGTCGGAGCTGCGGACGCTCAAAAACTGGACGCAACCGGGTGCGGCTACGCCGGACCATTTTGATGCCTGCGGGTCGGATGCGGGCGTGCCGAGGAACTCCTTCGGGCAGCAGGATGCCCTCGCGGGACAGGCTTACGCCGGTCTGGTGGTGCACAGCGATTCGAAAAGGGAGTACCGGGAGTACCTGCAGGCGCCGCTGACGCGCCCGCTTCGGCGGGGAGAGTGGGTCTGCGTGTCGTGGTGGGTGTCGGTGGCTGAAGAGGGGCGCCTGGTGTGCGATGGCATGGGGGCGTATTTGTCGGAGAAACCTGTAGGCCAGAAGGGGGAGCACCGCATCGAGGTGCAACCGCAGGTCGACAACCCCCGGCTCCACATGCTCAGCGATGTGCACAGTTGGATCAAGCTGAGCGATGCGGTGCAGGCGGGTGGCGGGGAGGCTTGGATCACGTTGGGGAACTTCCGGCCGCCCGCCTCTCTGGTGCTGTTGGAGCGGGCCGGAACCTCGGTCACGGCGAGCAACTGGGCGTACCTGTATGTCGACGAGGTATCCGTGGAACCGGTGTCGGGGCCCGAGGCCTGTTCGTGCCTGAATGACCAGTACCGGGCCGAGGTGACCGATCCGCCCTGGGAGGTCTACCTCGTGGAACGCTGGGACCCGGAGGCCGTGCTCTTCGACTTCGACCAGTCTGTGCTGGACGAGCAGGCCCGGCTCCAGTTGGACGAAGTCGCCCAGCGGCTGCGCCACAACCCCTTCCTGTCCATCGAAGTGAACGGCCATACGGACATCGTAGGCCCGGACGGGTACAACCTGGAATTGAGCGAACGCAGAGCACGGGCCGTGATGCAGTACCTCACCGACCAGGGCGTGGCGCCTGGGAGGATGGATTTGGCCTACCACGGAAGCCGAATGCCCGCTGCGGACAACGAGACGCCCGACGGTCGCAGGCAAAACCGCCGTGTGGAATTCGAGGTGCTGGAACATGCGTTCCTGCCCCACCGACCTTGAGCGGGTCCACCAACCGGGATGCGTGGGGCGCAGGGGGCGCCGGAGGTCAGTGCAGGATCTTGAACACGGCTTCTCGGAGCAGCACGCCGTCGGACAGCGAGACGTTTTGCTGGCCCTTGGAACGCCGGTCCGCTTCGCGCAGGTAGCCGAAGATGCGGCCCACCTTGGCGGGCGGGTAGTGGCGGGCAGCGGCGGCGTACTGTTTGACCGCGAAGGGGGCGCACTTGAGCGCGGCAGCGGCGGCGGCGGCATCGCCCG
>JBIKTK010000079.1:0-5906 GCA_044348125.1 Flavobacteriales bacterium
CAAGCGCCATGCCGAGATGATTCGGCGGCAAGAAGGTTGTAGCTTGGAGGGGCTGGCGGACGTTCGATCCGCCGCCGAGTGTGGATGGGAGGGGCCGGAGCCCTTTTACAACAGCGTTACCGAGTTATTGCGCGAAAAAGGTGACCAGTTGGACGTGGTTTGCATTTGTACACCCAACGGCATGCATGGCGCCCAAGCGTTGGAAGCACTTCAGGCCGGGAAACACGTGGTCATCGAAAAGCCGATGGCGCTCAACCGCCAGGAATGCGAGGCCGTTTTGTACGAAGCCCTGAGCCGGGGGAAACAGGTTTTTTGCGTGATGCAGAACCGCTATTCCCCCCCATCGGTTTGGCTCAAGGACATGGTAGAATCAGGGCGTTTGGGCGCGATTCGGATGGTCCATATCCAGTGTTTCTGGAACCGCGATGACCGATACTATGGCGCCATTCCTTGGAAGGGGACCTTGGAATGGGACGGCGGTACGCTTTTTACACAATTCAGCCATTTTGTGGACATCATGTACTGGCTGTTTGGAGATATCCACCAGATTTCCAGCCGATTCGAGGACTTCTCTCATGCCCACAATACCGAGTTTGAGGACAGCGGCTTGATCAACTTCGCCTTCGTCCGGGGTGGATTGGGGTCTTTTCATTTCTCGACTTCGGTGGACCGGACGAACTACGAAAGTAGCTTGACCGTCATCGCCGAACATGGCACCATCAAGGTGGGCGGTCAGTACATGAATGAGGTCACCTACTGTGACATCGACGGGTACACCATGCCCGAATTGCCCCCTGGCAACCCGGCCAATGACTATGGGCATTACAAGGGCTCAGCGGCCAACCACGGCCATGTGTTTGAAAATGTAGTCGCTGCCTTGCGGGGCGAAGGCCGCATCGCCACCAACGCCCTCGAAGGCCTGAAGGTGGTGGACATCATTGAGCGGATGTACGCAGGCGGGGTGAGGCCGTTGAAGAAGCTCCCCGCGCGCTGATGCCCGCGAACGCCCCGTCTGGCCTGCGGCGAATTCTGTTCCAAACAGGCCAAATCATGGGCGGAACGCTCGCCGGGCAAGGGGTGTCGGTGTTGTCTGGCCTGGTCCTCACGCGGCTCTACGGTCCGGATGATTTTGCCCTTTTGGAGTGGTTTGCGCTCGTGTTGTCGCTGGGCATGACGGCAGCCACGTTGCGGTTGGAGCAGGCGGTCATGCTGCCGGAGTCGGAGGTCAAGGCCCAGGCACTCTTGCGCGCGGGCATGTGGGCTGCGGCCTGGATTTCGGTATTGGGAGCAGCGGGCGGGCTGGCATCGTTGGGGCTCTGGCGCCAAGATTTGGGGCTCTCTGCAGCAGGGGCCAGCGCTTTTGTCTTGCTCGCTGTGGCCATGACCTTTTCGAGTGCTCAGGCCAAACTTTGGGAATACTGGGGGCTTCGTTTGGGCAAAACAGGAACGGTCGCCACCTCCAATGCCATCGGTCCCTGGGCAACAGAATCGGTGAAGTGGCTCGCTTCGGGAACTCCCCTGGCACCGGGGGGGCTGGTGTGGGGGGTCTCCGCTGGGACCGTGGTTCGGACGGCCTATTTGAGGCGTTGGTTTGGCGCAGCCTCCCATGGCTGGTGGCGAATGCCTTGGAGGGAATGGAAATCGGCCGTAAGTGCGTTTGTCGATTACCCCACTTGGATTTTGATGGGGAGTTTGACCAATCGATTGGCCCAGTGGCTTCACGTGGTGTTGTTGGCTGCACAGGTGGACATGTGGGTGTTGGGCATGGTGGCCTTGTCCCGCCGAATGGTACTGCAGCCCTTGACGGTCATCTCCCAGGCCTTTGCGCCCGTCTTTTACCGTCACATCAGCCAAATCTCGGATCCTCATGCGCTGCGTTGGGCCTTCTGGCGTGCCTCCGCGGGTCTATTCGGGGTTTCCTTGCTGGTCTGTGGGGTTGTCTATTCGGTTCCAGAAGGTTGGGTGGGTTGGGTTTTCGGCACTCCGTGGGAACCTGCGCGGGGGGTAATGCGCATCTTGGCCCCCTGGTTTCTGATGAACTTCATCACCGCGGGATTGGGGGGGGTGATGCACAAATTGCGCCGTACCAAGGCCATTTTTGCCATGGATTTCATGCATCTCATCTTTGTAGGTCTGGGTTGGTGGCTGGGTAGCATCGGGGGCGGCGGGCACGACGAACTGGATCCTTTGCGGGGAATTGTGGTGGCGAAGGTCCTTTATTACTTGCTCAACATGGCCCAAATGGCCTGGACGGTTCATCGGGCGGAAAAGCACTTGACATGAGTAAGATCAATGTCCTCGTTCTGAATGATTTCACCCGCGACAACCGTGTGCTGAAGGTTTCCCGTACGTTGCACGCAGCCGGGCATGAAGTTCAGGTCCTCGCGCTGTGGCGGCCGGGACTTCCTGCGGAAGAACAAGGAGAAGATGGGGTCCGCGTCATTCGTTTGCGGTTGTGGAGTCATCGCCTGCCCCAAGGCAAATTCTGGGGAATGATCAAGTGGTTGGAACTGGCTACCCAGGTCGTTTTCCGCCATTCCTCCGCAGACGCATGGCATTGCAATGACATTGAGGCCTTCGTGCTTGGGGTAGCAGCCAAGCTGCGCAGACCCAAGCTCAAACTGGTGTATGATTGCCACGAACTCGAATCCGAGCGCAATGCCCAGGCTCAATGGATGCGAAAAACCATTGGTTGGTTGGAGCACCGATTCATCCGGAAAGCGGCTGTCACGCTCGTGGTGAGTCCTTCCATTTTGGGTTACTACCAACGCAAGTACCAAGCCTCAGGTTTGGGCCCTATCTACCTCGTTCGCAATGTTCCTCATGCACCCATGGAACATCAGGTGCTTCCATCCGTGCCAGGATTTCAGGCCCACTTTGGATTGCCTGCTGGCACCCGAATGGTCTTGTACCAAGGGGCTTTCACGTTCAACCGAGGCTTGGAATGTTGCATCGCAGCAGCACAACTTTTGGATCGAGAGAACATCCACTTGGTCTTTATGGGGTATGGACCCCTTCAGGCTTTGGTGGACCAAGCAGTAGCGGACCATGCGAATGTGCACTACATGCCGGCAGTTCCGTATGAACTGGTTCTTGCCTGGACGCGCACAGCTGACGTGGGATTGGTTTCGGTTGCTCCAGTGTGCTTGAGTTATTTGTACTGTCTCCCCAACAAGTTGTTCGAGTACATCCAGGCGGGCATTCCCGTGCTGACCAACAACCTACCTGACTGCGCATCGTTGGTACTCGACCACGGGGTGGGGGAGGTGGTTCTGGAAGACACACCCTCAGGATGGGCAACGGGCATTCGTTTGATCTTATCCAAGCCCCAAGGAAACTACCAAGAGGCATTGGAGTCAGCCGCTTCCGAATTGTGTTGGCAGAAGGAATCCCAAATGCTGCTGCAGGCTTATCGAACTGCGGGAATCGTTTCCCCAGCAACTTGAGTCAAATCCCTAACCTCCAATGGAACGCTTGACAGCCGTGAATTCTTTGTCTTTTTCAAACAGCGGCCCCGCCAACTGGACCCACCGCAAAGCCCCCGCATTGTCCCCTGCTGCTTCCAACTGCTCTGCCGTGTAGATGATGGCATACTTCAGCAAATCCAGCTGAATGGGCTGTAGGCCTTTCCCGCCTTGCTCAGTGAGGAGCTTCTCAGCAACGGCCCAAGCCTCTTGGGCATCTCGGGTAGCCTTTGCTTTCCAAAGAACAGAGCCATACATGATCCAAGCACCCGGATCCTCCGCATCCAGGTCATACAGGTACTTGTACATGCCTTTCGCCTTGGCAAACTTCTCCTCGTCAACCATGGCTTCTGCTTCGTTCATGGCTGCACGGCGCAGCGCATTGATGAACTCCATGTATTGCGCGAAGTACTGATCGTCCTTGTCTTTCTTGCGAAACTTGACGGCATACTTCAAGGCATCCTTCAGTGCATTGGGATACTTCGTCTTGAGCACGGCATCGTCGCTTTGTGAAATCCGGAAGTAGGCCTCTGCCATGAAAACATAAGGCCGGGGCTCTTTGGAGGTGGCTTCTTCCTCCGTGTACCGAATGGCCTTGTACAGCACCTTCTCGTACTTGCCATCGACCATCCACATCAACATCTCATCATAGACACTTTCTGGAATCAAGGGCTTCTCGTCTTGGGCAACACCCATCAATGTCTGCGCGAAAAGCGTGAGCATGAGCCCTGTGGCAAAGAACCAATTCTTCATGACTTCCTGAGATTTCTTACGGTACGGATTGACAAATCGCATGCCGAAGATAAGGGATGCCTATGAAAAATGTGATTCCCATCCGGTGCTCCCCCGCAAAACCTGCTCAGGTTCACGCTAAATTCGCACACCATGCGAGATTTTAGGTCAGAGTTTGCCAGCTGCCACATTGTGCGCTGGATGTTGTTCATTGGTTTTGTCATTCCCGGGGCGACTTGGGCACAAGGCACCGTCAAAGGCTTCTTGCGGGATGCAAAGACCGGTGAACCGGTCATGTTCACCAGTGTCTTCCTCGAAGGGACCCCCCATGGTGTCATGAGTGACATCGATGGCTACTACAGCATCAGCAAGGTGCCTGCGGGACGATACCAGCTCATTGTCTCTGGGTTGGAGTATGAGCCCGCCTCGGGAGAAGTAGACATCGTGGATGGCAAGATTCTCACGCGGAATTTCATGCTGGAATCCAAGGTGATTGCATTGGGCGCTGCTGAAGTATCCACCGACCGGGACCAGCAAGAGCGCAATGTGAACATGTCCATTGAAACCATCCGACCTTCCGATTTGAAGCGTATACCCAGCTTTGGCGGCCAACCGGATTTGGTTCAAGCACTGCAGGTGTTGCCTGGTTTTGTCTCGACAGGTGACCAGGGTGGGCAGTTGTACATCCGGGGCGGTTCACCCATCCAGAACAAGGTTTTGCTGGATGGAATGATTGTGTACAATGCCTTTCACAGCATTGGTTTGTTCAGCGTCTTTGATTCGGATGTGGTTTCCAATGCGGACGTATACACGGGGGCTTTTTCGGCCAAATTCGGCGGAAGGATCTCCTCCGTCATGGACATCACCACCCGCGATGGAAACAAGCAAAAGCTGACTGGGAAAATCGGCGCCAGCCCCTTTGGTGCCAAACTGCTGGTGGAGGGGCCTTTGATGCGTCTCAACAGCGAGGGGACCGGAATCTCTTACATCCTCTCACTGAAGCACAGTTACTTGGAACAAACATCCAAGGTTTTATATGACTACGTGAACAGGGATGGTCAGGGGCTTCCGTTCAATTTCACCGACGGATATGGAAAGATCAGTTTCTCAGGGGGGGGAGGCAGCAAGTTCAGCCTGTTCGGATTCTCTTTCAATGACCAGGTGAGCTACCAAGCCCTTTCCCGATTGGGATGGACAAACGTCGGTGGGGGTGGGAACTTTGTGGTGGTGCCCAGTGGTTCTGCCATCTTGATGAATGGACATTTTGCCGCAAGCCGTTATGACATCGCGCTGCAAGAGGATGGTGTGCCAGATCGTTATAGCACGGTCAACGGATTCAACTTTGGATTGGACTTCAAGTACATTCTAGGGGAAGACGATGTTCAGTATGGAATGGAGGTGGTGGGGCTCCGCACCGATTTTCGCACCTTCAACTTGTTGGGAGTAGGGGTAGAACAAGAGGAAAACACTACGGAGTTTGGAGGCTATGTGGATTACCGAATCCACCGGGACCGTTGGATCATTCAACCTAGCTTTCGCCTTCAGTATTACAGTTCGCTTGCGAAGTTCCGGCCTGAGCCCCGTTTGGGAATCAAGTACAAGTGGAACGAGCGGCTCCGGCTGAAGTTGGCGGCGGGAATTTACTCCCAGAACATCATTAGCTCCAATTCAGACCGGGACGTGGTCAATCTCTTTTATGGTTTCCTGTCT